>CAJUHY010000028.1:6032-23471 GCA_910585895.1 uncultured Lachnospiraceae bacterium | reverse complement strand
GCCCGGAATAATTCTACGTAAATAATCCCTGCTCTTGCAGGTGCATCGCTCGCAAATCCAAACATGATATCTATCTCATCCTGCAGAAATAGGTTCAGTATTGAGCGGTGCGGAATTATGCGCAAAAACGGATGCAGCTCAGGGACATGTTCACGGCACTTCCGCAAAAGCGCTGCCGACAATTCGCATTCTATATCATTGCCAAAGCCAATGGACAGAATCTGCATATTAGATGCACTGTGGCGTTTTATCTTCTCTGTAGCAATCCGCAGCCCTCCCATAAAATCTTTGGCATCTTCATAGAAGCTGATTCCGGCAGGAGTCAACGATACGCTCCGCGACGTCCGGTGAAACAGCCTGGTATCCAACTCATTCTCCAGTGCATGAATCTGTCTGGAAACTGCTGACTGCGTAATATTCAAATCCTCTGCCGCCCTCGCAAAACTGAGATTCTCCGCCACTGCAAGAAAACTTTCCAATTGCTGTGTATTCATACTATTATTCTCCCATTATTGCATTTTTGTCATTGATAATACCATTTTTTCACTTCACATTCAAGAAAATTAATGCTTTAATTGTTTTAGCACTCACCTATCGCGAGTGCTATTATAAGCAGAAGAAAGGAGAAGATTATGAATCATACTACAGAAATTACAAATCCTCTCGGAACAGAAAGAATTGGCAAACTGGCCATCCAATATGCCGTCCCCAGCGTCATTTCCCTTGTAATTAATTCACTCTATAATATGGTGGACCAGGTATTTATCGGACAGGGCGTAGGATATCTGGGAAACGCCGCAACCAACGTTATCATGCCCATGAGTTTAATTGTAATGGCAATCGCCATCATGCTTGGAAACGGCGCCTCTGCCTTTATGAGCCTGCAGCTTGGGAAAAAACAGCCCAAGGAAGCTGCAGACGGCGTTGGCAATATGATAACCCTGAGTATGATAAGCAACATTTTTCTGCTGATTTTATTTGAAATTTTCTTAGAACCGCTGTGCACCCTGTTCGGCGCCACACCAGACGTCATGCCCTACGCTCTTGATTATGGAAGGATAATCGTACTGGGCTTTCCTGTTTTCATCATCGGCATCAACTTCAGCAATATTATCCGCGCAGACGGACGCCCGAAGTCCAGCATGGCGGGAATGCTGATTGGCTGTATTACCAACATTATCCTTGACCCTATATTTATTTTTGTATTCCACTGGGGAGTACAAGGAGCCGCCTTGGCAACCATTATCGGACAATTGTTAAATGCCGTTTTCTATATTTGCTGCCTGTTCCGCTTTCAGACAATTAAACTGAGCCTGCAGAATTTCATCCTCAAAGGAGCGGTCACAAGAAATATCATATCCCTCGGCATGTCCTCCTTTTTCAGCCAGATTGCTGCTACCTTAGTCATTGCCATCCAAAATAACCTGCTCGTGAAATACGGCGCAGATTCAAAATATGGCTCTGATATTGCCTTAGCAGCACTGGGAATCACCATGAAAGCCAGCCAGCTGATTACCAGTATCGCCATGGGCATTGCCACTGGCATCCAGCCAATTCTGGGCTATAATTATGGAAGCGGGCAGTATGACAGGGTAAAGAAAACCTTCCATCTGTCCCTGGTCTCCTGCACTGCAATCATGGTTTTTGCCCTGTTTGTATTCCAGGTCTTTCCAGAAGCAATTATCAATCTGTTTGGACAGGAATCGGAGCTCTATATGGAATTTGCCGTAAAATGTTTTCGGATTTATCTGCTGTTTTGCTTCATGATTCCCAGCGGGATGGTGATAAGCATTTTCTTTCAGTCCCTTGGAAAACCCCTCCCGGCTTTGGTCATATCCCTTTCCCGGCAGATTATCTTCCTGATTCCTGCCATGTTCCTGTTAGGCGCTATTTGGGGCATAGATGGATTGCTGTGGGCAGGAGCAGCGGCTGACATGATGTCTGGAATTGTCGCTCTGCTTTTGGTAAAGCTTTCCTGGAAAAAGGTTTTCACGGAAGAGCCATCCCAGGAAGCAAATGCCCAGGAAGATATGGGGTATTAATGTTTCATGCAAAAGTGAATGCCGGGCAAAACCAATATGGCTTCCTCCCGGCATTCACCTTATGTGGTAACATATTTTATTTGCATTTATCTCTGCTTAAGGTTTCCGCTGCTACAGAAACCAGTAATAACATTTCCATCCTGTGAGCACTGAACATAGTACCACTTCATGCCGTCCACCCCGGTATAATATCCATAGCAATAAATCTCGCTGTCCTCATGCAACTCTAAAAATGATGTGTTCTCTTCCCCGGCGCTTGCACAAAGCTGCGTCCCGCCTACAGTCTGATAAACGCCTGCAATCGCGTTGTCCCTCGACTCGGCATAGTCTGCTTTACGGGCGCTCCCATTCTCCGTCCCGGAGGTTCCATGATTCGTCTGCTGCTCTGCGGCTGCTGCGCTCTCATCTGCTGTTTCGCTATCCTCAGCAACGGCCGCCGCTTCATTTCCACTCTCTTCTGGGGCTTCCATACCGCACATCTCTTCCCCCAAACCGTCTTCTGTATTCCAGCACTCTGTCGGCGGCAAAGCATCCTCGGTCATACACGTGCCGTCCCAATTTTCATCCACATCTTCCTCTTCGCAGATATCCTCATCTGCTTCCCTATCCCCTCCACAGGACTCATCCACTTCCGTCTCTCCTTCCCAACTTTCTTCAGCCTCTTCGATGATATCCTCCTCTCCTTCAAAGGACTCATCCATCTCTTCTTCTAAACCTTCTTCAGCCTCTTCCTCGGTTTGCATAATCTCTTCTATAGCAGGATACGGATTTTCTTCTGTTCCTGCCGCCATTGCCATATTCGGTGTAATCACCAAACCTAACGCCAATGCCCATACTGCAATTTTTTTCATCTTCATGTTCTTCATCCTCCTATCTGATAACTGTTGCCATTGCTTCTGCATATTTACTGAGTCCAACATCTGGAAAAATGTTGCAATTTATTTTATTTCTTCCCTTGTGCCATCCCTGTGGATAATATAGATGCTCCCTGGCAGCTCCTCCAGAGAGGAACCGCTCAGGTACAGCCGGGAACCCTCCTTAAGGATATACTCATATACATACTGCCCGCTGCCGACGTCTGTAAACGGATATGCGGAAAAATCTTCCCAGGTAATTGCAGCTTTGCCTTTTTCGGCAACCACAGACTGCACATCACTCTCCGACAGGCGGGGAAAGTCAATCCTTATCTTATCACCAACCGGCACATGATCTAAATCATCCACATTATATACAACGCTGGCTCCTGCAGAATCCTCGCATTCCTCTTTTGTCCCGCCTTGCAAATCCTCTTCCCTTACTGCGACGTCATTCATAATCTCCTGCTCCTCAGAGGAGGGAATTTCCGCCTCATAAAGCTGCAGTTCTATCCACTCACTGTCCGCGGATGGCAGCGTCCCGACACACTTGAAAATCAAGTTATCCTCCAAGCCCCCGGACATTTCATACCTTAATGGATTTCCCACACTGTCTGTTCCCTGCAGAATATAATTTTTCTCAAACATTTTCTCATTAAAAATGCCGTTCGGTCTTGCACTGATTTGGCTGAACACCTGATTGAACTGAAACTTCTGCAGCCTTAAGACAGCGCCGCCGCTCGCTTTTAACTCATAATCAACCGGAATACTGAAGGTGTCTTTCTGCAACTCCTCTTTCGACGTCGAGAAATGGAACGTAAAGGGGATTCCTTCACTCTGCCAATCCGTTGTCAGAAAAACCTGCACCTCCAACTCTACCTCTTTGATATCATACGGCAAACTGTCATCATTATAGACAAAGGCAGCAAGTACGTCCTGCGAATTACCTGAACCAGCCTCCATCTCCGGCATCCAGATTTCACTGGATACGGTAGTGATCTCCACGTCGTTAAATTTCGTATCATGTCCAATGCCTACATCGGGCGACTGCATATCTTTACCCAATTTGAGACCATCCTCCCATTCTATACGAAAAGCAGTGTACAGATGGTTTTCTGCCAGAATCACCTCTTCTAAAGTGACCGTAACGCCCTCCTTGGTCTGCGAAGCGCCGATAATATCCGTATAGGGCAGCAAATCATTGGAAACGCCCATAATTTCCGCTATCTTCGTCGTAAAATGACGGATGGCTGCCTCCACCTGCTGATGGAAAATACCGGTAAGGAATAACGCCAGAATCAGCATGGCGCACACCGCCATCTTTGCCGGATGGAATACCAGTATTTTACTGCCCCGTTCTTTCTGCCAGGGCTGACATGACTGGTAAATCAGTTCATCATCTATATTGCCCATCGCCTCTAGAAACTTAAATCTGTTTTCCCTCATACAGGCACGCCCTCCTTTTCCAGCAATTTGTACAATTTCTTCCGGGTGCGGTACAGGCTGTTTTTTACGCTTCCTTCTGTCCTGCCATGCCTTGCGGAGATTTCTTTGATGCTGTCCATATGCCAGTAACGTCTGAGAAAAATATCCCGCTCGCTTTCTGCAAGCTGCCATAGAAAACCATTGAGGATTTCATAGAACTCTCTTTCTGAAATCCTGTCATCCACAGTATTCACGATTAAATCATCCAGCTTTGCCGTCTCCGCCTCCACATCCGCCATATGCATATCCACGCGTTTCGCCGCATATTTCCTGCGCAGACGGTCAATCGCCAGTCCTCTCGTAATCCTGCCGATGAAAGAGGAGAGGATTGCCGGTTTCTTCGGCGGGATGTAATTCCAGGTGCGAAACCACGTGTCATTGACGCATTCTTCGGAATCCTCCCGGCTGTTTAAGATATTCCAGGCAATCTGAAAGCAATACCGGTTGTATTTTCTGTCGAGTTCTTCAATCGCCGCTTCCTTCCTGTCCAAAAATAGCTGGACAATCTGAGTATCTTCCATTTCCATGCCCCTTTCTTGTGAATGCCATAAGCGCTTACATAGAAATATTCGTATTAATTTTACATAGGTCACGGATTTTGGATAAAATTATACCTTCCTTAGCTTCTAAATTTCCTTTGGTGCATATGGTTTGCAAAATATCCGAATACAAGCGTGATAAAGAAAAATTTAATTCCTGAATCCACAAACGAAAATATATAATCCCACGATGAATTCATTACGGTTTCCTCTTCCATCCCAAATATCCCATTGCTGACCATCTCAAAGAACATAAATGTTTTTCCATGATATATAAAATATAAAAAGGACATTCCCAGAGAAACTTCTATATAATTTACAAACAGCATTATCATAGAACGAATGATATTTGCCGATGGTCTTTGTATATCTGCCAAAATTATCAAGGATAGCAGATATGTAACTGTGTCACTAATGTTATAAATAACAATTATCGGAAATACTACATCTTCCATAGTGGAGTTATCAACCATGACTTTATATTTTACCAAAATATAAAATATGACTGGAATTAATATTTTTACCGCTGCAAACCATTCTACAAATTGACGCCTTTTTTCCCAATTTCTTCCACCGTACAAATCTTTCAGAAGCATAACAGGCAAAAAAAATAAACGAATTACCATCAAAAATTCTCTAACCCATTTAGCGATAGAAAAATAACCTCTTGTCTTATCATAATCAGCAATCTCCTTCCAATAACGGAAATGTGCTCTAATTGATGATTGAAATACAATTTTTTTCTCCTCTGTCATAATCGGTATGTATTTCTTTAATATGTTCCTGCCATCTTGTAGTTGCTTTTCAACTTCGTTCTGCTCATTATCATAGACAAAAAAATAAATTTTCTCTAAACCAGACATTTCAAATACTTCAGGATCGTGTAACTTCCACTCTAAAATAGCATTATATATACTCGCAATCGCAATCTCCGCTGCTGTATGAAAAGGAATCTTGTATTCCCCAGAACTAATAATTGGTATTGCAATATTTTTAATATCAGGATGCTCTTTTATAATCTTTACAATACTATAATAACAGGACTCTAAGATGTGTACCACCGAACTTGAACAATCATGAAACCTGCCACAATCTCCATCATATTTTGCGCCAACTACATGTATTACATAATCGCACAGACCATAGCCTGACGTTGCAACAGCTTCTCCCCTTTGACAGCGAATTATATTGGCTTCTTTTCCTGTTTTTAGTTCTTTACAAATCATATCTTTAAAACGGTTATCTTTACCTTTTTTCCTGAAAATTCGGTTAATTGATTTGTGAATTGCTCCATCTACTCCTTGGGTACTCCCCATCAAAGTAGGGTTTGCTGCATTAACAATTGTATCTATGTTTCGTTTATCCAGTTCTTTCCTATCTGCAATATTTCCCTTTTCAAAAAAAATACTTTTTACAAGTTCTTCTTTCACGTATTCTCCCCTCATTTCTTTAGTTACTTTACGAAAGTAAAACTCCCATTCAAATAGTGCTAAAAAATCTAAACTTTTTATAGTTTTTACTCTAAAAAACTATTCAGAATATCTGGTATTTCTTTAAAATCTTCTATCCATATAATATTTAATCCTAATTCACTATAATAAGCCTTGCGAATATTATCATCAAGCTTTTGATATATTTTCAGTATATCTTTATTCATACTACCCTTGATGTTCTTTTTTTCTTCTTTCACTAAAAATGCAAAATACCTGGGACTCTCCTCTCTTCTGGATGCTACATCTAACAGCCTTCTTAGGTTTGGATCTTTCAATGAACATCCTATAAATAGACAAGTACTTTCCCTCAAGGCATTCAATTGTGCCAAATTAGACCATGAATAAGAATCTCTGTATACTTTATGATAGTCCTCCTCTGAAAAAATCAGTTCTGATTCATTAGATATATTATGGAAATCTTTAGGAAGATACCCATGAACATGGTATATATTTAACTTTTCAACCATCTGCCTATCCTTTTCACAAGATATAATATTATAGCTAATATCCTTTTGGGCAAGATTCATTTCCAACAAATTATCAAAATTATATGTAATAATACTTTTGATTCCACAGTAGTTCCTTTGGGGTGTGCAAATTCTGGTAATTGCATTTAGCAGTTCTGTATCTGATTGGATTTTTTTACTATACAATGCTGCATGAACTAATCGGAAATACTCATCATTTGAAAAAGCTGACTTTATATACCTCATTTGTAACAATGGCGATTCCATTTTATTATCAAGTGCAAGTTCATTTATCATTTCCTGTTCTTTAAAACTTAATGACTTATCCTCCGTAAGTTCTTTCAACATGTTTATATGTAATTTCTTTATCAATGTTTCCCATAATGGAATTCCACCACTCAAAGACACGCCTGCTCCTAAAAACAAAACCATATCTTGCCTACGAAAAGCCGCTTTCACTCGTTTTATATAGCTTGCCCGTTCTTCTTTTTTTATGGCATCTGAACTATTTGAAGCCACGATATCCTCAATCAAAGCTTTCTTGGGATTAAACAGATACTGCGCATATGGAGCTTCTGGATTCACACGCTCCATCAAATCATTTTTATCCCAAATAATGATATTTTTACCTACCTTCTCTCTTGCTTTTTCCGAGACCAAAACATTTGTCAAAATCAAGTATTTTTCTTTCTCTAAAAAGCTGTATTTTTCTTTCAATTCATCAATAAACACAGACGCATTCTCTCCTTGTTTATCAACAACAAAGATAATGCATTTTAATTCTTCATTAATTTCTTCTAAACCCGTTGGCAAAATAATATCATAATCACAATCTGCAGAATAAGTATAATAGGCTTGCTTTTTTTCCTTTTCCGCTAAATCCATCAGCAATGCCCCTACCATTTTTTCAAAAGCAGTCCTTGAATCAATTCCTGTAAATATTAGCTCCTCCTGCCCCTCTAAAGTTCCGCCATTTCTTACCTTATTTACAATCTCATTGACACTTATTCTTTCTATATCTCCATTAAATTTGTCCGTAAAAGACCAAATTCCTCTGTCGACATTCTGTATTAGCCCATATTTCTTTAAATATGTCCTGGCCCAAGCCATCCGATATGAAACTTCACTTTGCTTTCCATATTTTTTGTGCATGATTTGTACTACTTCATCTGAAAGATTCATGATAGTAATTGCTTCTTTATCTAAATCCGCAATATTGGCTTTTCCCCCTTTGTTCTGTAACGCCAAAAGTACTGGTTTTAACATTTCTTCAAATCCTGGAACCTCTTTTTTATTCTCATCGAAAAACATCTTTCCCTTATTCTGTGTCTACAACAAGCAAACACAGACTCCTCCTTCTCGTACATTCTAAATCTTTAATTGTCTTTCATTATAATATCATGTTCTTACATACAATATAATATCTTTTGACAAAAAAAATCAACATCTAATCTTCAATTTCATTTCAGATGTTGATTTTTTCTCATTTATTTAATTTCTTCTTATCAAACTCCCGCACTCTCTGCGAAATCTGCTCCAATTCCTCTTTTGACAGTTCCGGCAGCCGCTCCAGCTTTTCCAGGAAAATGGAAATCGTCTCTTTCTCGCGGATTTTCAGGTATTCCATATAGTAGCTGACAACGACGCCCGGAACCATGGCGGTCATGAGGATTCCATACATGGCAGTGAAAACTGTAATAATCCGTCCAAGTCCTGTGGTGACGCAAAGATCGCCAAAACCGATGGTGGTGGCAGCGACAAAACAGTACCACAGACCGTCCCCAAACGTGTCAATGTCTGGTTCTAACACTGTCAGCGCCGCTGCCGCTGCACATAGGAACAGCAGAAAACTTATAAATATTTTTAAGGTCCCGGTCCGTCTGAGAACCTTATAACAGCGTTTCCATGCTTTCATCCCATATTCCTATTCCTCCGCCTTGGGAGCGCTCAACGCCATGACAATCATGCTGATTCCGCTTTCTATGAAATATAAGCCCACAAGGATGCCGAACGTGAACGCCAAAAGCAGCGGATGCAGCAGGGAATAAATGCCTACCAGCACTCCGATAATGCCCAAAATCAAATTCCAAATCCAGCCCTTGCCTTCTCCAACTTTCTTCTGTTTGAAAGACATGTAAATGCCCACCACTCCCTGCAGCAGAAACCATACTGCCATCATGTATATCAGCATTCCGTCTGTCATCAGTTTCAGTCCCGGCACTGCCATAACCACAATTGCCAGGATAATGCTCAGTATGCCGAACAGAAACGGCAAACCGTAATTCTTCTCCATAAATGCCCGGACAATCGCTGCCATACCATAGACTAACAGCAGAATTACCAGGAAATATCCTGCCTCCAAAAATGTTATCACCGGCGTACATATGCAGGAAATTCCGCATATTGCCATAATCACTCCTATAATCGTTGTAAAAATTTTCATAACAATTCCTCCTAATTTTTATTTTTGTTTGTTTTTTTCTTTTGCAGAATCTGCAAAGGACAGAATAATGTTTCCTGCCGCTGCCGCAAGGAAAATCCATAAAAACAGTTTAACCGGAAAACACAAAAACAATAACAACGTCACTGCCAGAGGTTTTCTCATAATTCCTCCCAAAAGCGCCGCCGTCACCGTTGCCGCCGCAAACACTGCATGTCCGCCTGCATGGACAAAAACAATTCCTGAGACAGCATAGCCAAGGCATACCCCTGCATAGATGATAGGGAAAAAGTGCCCGCCTTTCAGTCCTGACTGGATACAGATATTTGTGAGCAGTACTTTTAACAGTGCAATAGCGGCAAGCATCAGCGGCGCATAAACCTCAACGCCTGCTGCCAGTTCACCCATTGCCTCCTCACCGGAAAACATCAGCGCTGGAATTGCCATGCCCAGACCTCCAAGGCACAACCCGCCCACAGTCTCTCTCAGCACCGGCGGGAGCTTTGCCACGGTCTTTTCTGCTGCTTTATGTGAGATAAAATAAAATTTTGCCAGCAGACAACCCAGAAAAATGTATACCGCCATCAACAGATAGTCAACGACCCCCGGCTGCATATCCGCAAACGCAGGTAAGGATGATAACCCTGCGCCAAACAATTGTGACAGCAGCATATAACCACCTATTCCTGCTGCCGCCGCAAGACCATACAGAAATAACTTGAGGCCTCCAGGAAGTTTGACAATTTCCTTATCAAGATTTTCTTCCTCCACTGCAAACACACCAAACAGAGGAGAACGGAATAACACGCCCAAAGTCACTGCCGCGCCAACCTGTGAATATTCTCTGGCATTCTGCCTTGCAAAAGAAAGATTATCGCCGACCCAATAACAAAGACCTACAATTACCCCAGTAAGACCTGCTTCCGGTCCAATACTGCTTCCAAGCAATAGTGGAAACAGCGCACTTAAGAGAAGGGCTGCCATATTAGAATAATCATATTTTTTCTCAGCCTTCACTCTCGCCATCACAGCATCAAGTTCTTCTGGATAATCCCCAAATTTCCAGCGGAAACAACCAATTAAAGCTGCGCCTATAGTACACACAAGCACGGTGTAACAGGGTATGGGAAACTGTTGGGGAACCCACTCCCACAAAAAGCTGATACCTAGAGACATCACCTTTAAAAATGCCCATATCACGCTTCCCGCCACGACCCCCATAATGCCGCAGAAAATAATCAGATATACATTATTCCTTACTGTCCTGCTCATCTCGTCTCCTTATCTTTCTATGAAATGACGGCTCATATTGCCTTATTGCTCATTCTAATCCTAACGAAATTTTTGCTTTTTGTGGCTATTTACACCAATTATGCATTATTTGCAACAAATAAGCGGCATGGCGGCATATATTTATCCCCAAATAAACATTGTTCATCCCAAATTCTGGCAATTTAGACAAAAACATACTATACTTTATATGGAAATTATACGAAAGAGGTGTATCAAAATGCTACGTCTTGCCATCTGTGATGATGACAATAGAGATTTAGCTAAGACGGCAAATCTGATTCAGGAATGGTCCCGCAAACAAAACAAACCGGAAATCAAACTTAAAATCTTCCGCTCCCCTTTTCACTTACTCGACGATGTTGCGGGAGGTGAATCCTTTGACCTTTTCCTGCTCGATATCCTGATGCCGGAAATGACGGGGATAACTTTAGGAGAACAGCTCTGCCATATGCTCGCAGAGCCTTTAATCGTCTATCTGTCCTCAAGCAGGGACTATTATCCAGATGCGTTCCGTCTGTACGCTTTTAATTATATCTGCAAACCTGTAGAGAAGGACATCCTGTTTCCGCTCTTTGATAAAATTGCCAATCGTCTGCAGCAGCAAAACGGCAGCGTATTTATTCTCAAAACAGCAACGGGAATCCAGCAGATTTCCTTTCACATGGTAGTTTATGCAGAACTGCTCTCCCACGTCTGCCATTTTCATCTGGCAGATGGGAGACATCTCAAAAGCCTGTATCTGCGCTCCGGCTTTAACCAGTTTTTGGCGCCGCTGCTAGAACAGCCCAATTTTATAAAGACTCACACATCCTTTGTGGTAAACCTGAATTATGCGAGCAGCCTGACAACCAATACGCTGTCTCTGACTACCGGCGATACTGTTCCGGTTGCCCGCTCTTTTACGGCAAAAGTCCAGCAAAGCTACATCAGCTACTGGCTCAGAGAGGAGGAGAACGCATGACCTTAGGAAATTTCTGTGATAATAACATCATCATCCATATCATGCGCGTAATTCTAATTACCACTCTGACGCTGGGCATGATGTCAAGCCTGACTGCTTTCAAATACCACACCCGCAAAGTACTTTGCTTATTTGGCATTTATCTGGTATGGATTGGCGTAATCACAGGTCTTATCATCTATTTTGCAGGATTTTTCATGTTTACCCGCTGCATGTTCCTTACGATTTCCGTGCCTGCCATCGCGCTTGCTTACGCTATGGACTGTAATTCTCCTGCTCTGTCTGTGTTTAACTATGCCACGCAGGTCATGTTTTCTTACATACTGACAATGGCTGCGCTTCTGATAAACACCGCTGTCCATGGCAAAATAGTCAGTTATTTCCTGATTCTCATTGCTACCTATGGATTTGTAATCCTCCTGGAATACAGATATCTGCGCAGACCTTTTTTGGAACTGACAAAAGCTGTGCAGATTGGCTGGGGGCCTCTTTCACTGATTCCAGTATTTTTCAGCGCACTGCTGCTTTTTGTAGCAAACTATCCCATCTACTATATCAAAGAGCCTGTGCGTATCCTGTACCTGTTAGGAATCCTCTTATTAATTTTGGTCGTCTATATTTTCGTCTATCAGAGCATCCTGCGGCAGTACCAATTTCAGATGATTTCCCATCAGCGTGACATACTGACGCTGCAGATTTCCACAATGGAAACACAGGTCAGGAACATGCACGCCACTGAAGAAAAAATGAGAATTCTGCGGCATGACATCCGGCATTTTTCCAATATCATTAACACCTGCCTACAGAACGGCTCTGTGGAGGAAGCCAGGCAGCTATTGTCCGAGTTAGAGACGACTGTCGGCAAAATTCAAGTCAAAACTTACTGCAAAGATTACATCATCAATGCCGTACTGGCTTTTTACCTGGAACTCGCCGAGAATGAGGGCATCCAGGTGCAGACTGCTTTCCTGTCCCCTCCCATTGACAAATTCCGTTCCCCCTCCTTCTCTGTTGCGCTTGCCAATGCTCTGGAAAATGCACTGAACGCCTGTAAAAATGAACCGGAGCCACGTTTCATTAAACTAAAAAGCCGCATGTTGGGAGAGCAATACCTGATGGAACTCTCCAATACATGCAGCAAAACGATTCAATTTAACAAAGATGGGCTGCCCATCTCACAGAGAGGCAAGAACCACGGCATCGGCACAAGAAGCATCCTCTCTTTTGCCAGACAGACCAATGCCATGGTAAATTTCCATCAGGAAAATGGGTTCTTCACCTTGCAGATTATTCTTCCATTAAACCTGCCATGATATCCATGGCCTCGCTCAAAGATTCACCTTCCATCAACAGCAGGAGGGTGCTGCAGAGCACCTCATAAATATTCATGAGCATCTCCACAATACTGAAACATTTTGCCAATTCTGCCTCATCTTCCAAATCCGTGAGCATCGTATAGCGGATACCGATAAGGTGACGCACCTGCTCCTCTCCTTCTTCCTGTATATAGAGGAACTGCCCGACTGGAAGCTCCCTGTTCAGCGCATTGAGCATCTGATAGATATTCAATTCTGTAAACGCCTGGGGATTTTCTTCCAGGATGGAATTCAATTCCAGTTGTCCATAATACTGCAGAACATTGCCAAACTCCGGCGCATGGACAAAATTGCAGCTGATATCTATGCTTAAATCCTCCTCCAGCTCCAGTCCAAGCAGCAACGTGTCCATCGCCGCCTCTTTCCCTTCCTCCAGAAACATATTCTTAATTCCCTGCTTGCTGACATATTCCTCCAGTCTCTTTAAGCCTTCCCGCAATTCTTCTTTATTCATCATTTCCTCCATTCTGCGTGCCTATGGCACTGCGGTTATCGCCATCTCGTACCTATTTCCACTGATTGCTGCGTCATATCTTATAAATATAATACTCTTTCAGCTCCGCTTTTCCAAGTATTTTTCCAGATTTCTCATATTCCTGCTGCAGCGCCTCCATAATATGCCCCATGCCGGTAATTTCTCTGCGGGAAGCAGCAATGAACGCCGCGTTCACAGCAATATTCTTGATGCTCGCCCCCGAGAGTTCAAAATTGCCCGCAAGAAAATCAATATCAATATCCCCATCAAGCGGCATCTGCCGGGGGAATACCTTCTGCCACAGCTCTCTGCGCTGTCCCTCCTGAGGGAATGAAAAGCGGATAATGAATTTCATGCGCCGTTTATAGGCATCGTCAAAATTCTGCATCAAATTAGTGGCAAGGATGGTTATGCCGTCGTATTCCTCCATCTTCTGCAAGAGGTACGCCGTCTGCGCATTGGCGCTGATATCCCTGGCATCTGAGACGTCCACACGCTTTCCGAAAAGCACATCCGCCTCGTCAAAAAAGAGGATGCTCCTGCTTTTTTTCACTTCATCAAAAATCTCCCGCAAATTTTTCTGCGTCTCTCCGATATATTTTGATAAGACGCCGGAAAGATCTACTTTATACAACTCCAGGTTCAACTCCCGGGCAAGCACCTGCGCCGCCATGGTCTTGCCGGTCCCCGGAGGCCCTGCAAAAAGAAGCGAAACTCCCCTGCCATAGGCAACCTTCTGTTCAAATCCCCATTCTTCATAGACCTTACCACGGAATGATATTTGCCCGCACGCCTGCCGCAAAAGCTCCTTAGCGCCCTTCTCAAGCACCAAGTCCTCCCAGGTATATGCCGCGTTAACCCTGCTGGCGCGTTCCCCCAGACGATGGGAAATTTTCTGCTGACAGGCACGGTACAAAAAAGCAGCAGGAACTTCTTCTTGCCCCTGCAGCTGTGCATCACGGCATGCTATTTCTGCCGCCTCCTTAATCATGCCCGGCGAAAAATCAAACTGTGCCGCCAATTTGTCACAGACCTCTTCCTCTTTCAGGCGCACCTCTCCTGCTGACAAAAATGATTTCCATAACATGCTCCTCTCCCGGATGGAGGGAAAACGCAGACAGAATTCTTCGCTCTCATACCCTTGTGGGTACTCTCCGCCCAGAATATCTTCACCCGCTCCTTCCTCTATGGTGAGAAATACCTGCTTAAAAAACAAAGACGCCTTTTGTAAAAATCCTAACGCCAGCTGACGGCTTTTGCGCTCTTTTGTCCAGACAGCTTCCCAATGTTCAAATACCAGAAACGCCTGATCTAAGACAGCACGCACCACGGCATTGCAGACCGCTTCTAGAATCTGCTCTTCTTTTTGGCAAACTAACGCCCGCAAATCCACAAACAAAACTGCATGACCTAAACAACCAGCCGCCCTGATTATCTGCAGCTTTTTCCCGCTACCATACGCTCCCCGCAGCAGGAACAACCGCATTCCCTGTCCATCCTCTCTGACGTCCGCTCCATCGTGCAAGCGTTTGACGATATGTTCTGACACCCCACGGTTGATATTGCATTCTTTCTCCACAGATGCTGAGGGGAGAAAAACATGATAGCTTTCTTTCCTGTCCAGCAAATCCGCTTCATAGAAAAACACAAAATCTATCAAATCATTCCTCAGCTTAAACTGCCAGGACCTTTCGCTCTCCTGTGTCATGGTCCTTGCGCCGAACACACAGCCAAGAAACTCCTTGCGGGCAAATACACGATGGATTAGCCTATTCTGTATGTTTTCATCCATCACGTACATCTTGACGCACAAATCCAGGGATGGATACCTCCAGGCAAGGTCGTCCTGGAGATAAGCATACATACGTTCAAACTCCCGGTTCAGTTCCGGAGCTATGGCAAGACAGGCAAGGTACTGCTCAAACTCATCCAGCCCCAGCCTGCGCAGCATATAAGCAAAGGGAAGCATTATATTGCCTTCTTTGATGGTGCGGTAAGCCTTCTCGTGAAATATGCGCCACTGCGCAAAAAGTTCTTCCCGCTCCTTGTTATAGCTATCTCGCTCCATATGCGCAAAGGGGTCCTGCAAAATATTGGCAAGTTCCTCTTTAAATAATTTCGTCTGGTAAATATGACGGACCGTCCCTTTCTCTGTAAGGCGCACCGCATATTTCGTATAAAGGCTGATTTCTTTCCTTACCAGGACCAGCAGCTCCTGGAAATATTCTTCCTGCCCCGCAAACATCCCTTCACCATCCATTTCCTGCTACCTATATCCCAGCCACCAGCAGCTTGCGAAACTCTTCTGCATTCTTGGCTTTAAAAACTGCTCCATAATTTACAAATGCGCCTTTCAATTGCGCATCGACAGCATTGTACTTGGCAACCACTCCTTTTGCTTCTGCTGCTTTCTCCGGTGATGGGTCTGCCTCCAGAGATTCAGAGATTCCCTTTAACCCATATTTATCATTATCCAATTCATGTATATGCCCCCAGAGCCTTTCTTTCATCATCTTTGTCTCTTCATTGTTCTGCTTCTTTTGATTCACCTTGTCAACGCCTAGCTTAGCCGCAGATACCCCGGTTCCTGCAAATCCGGAAATTATCCCCATATGTTTACTTGCAGTCTCTGCTTTTGCATCGCCGGCATAAAATACTCCGGTAGCAATACTGGTACCCAGCCCGATGGCGTTTGTTACTAAGCCGGAAGCCCCCAAGCCAATAGCAGATTTTAGTTTTTCAACCATCCTGCACGCGGCAAGGTAACTGACAATCTTGTCTTTATCCTCGTCCGAGACATCCTCCCGCCTAAGCAGCATATTTGCCAGAGCGCGCCTCTCTTTCATCGTTGCTCTGCGCTGCTTTGCCAATTGCCTCGCCTGTTTGGGACTGAGACGCTTTTTCTTTCCTCCTGCCTGTGCTGCCGGAGTGTTCTGTTCTGTCTGCGCTGCCACAGCGTTCTGCCCTGCCTGCGCCGTATCATGGTCGTGATTTTCTTCCTCCTCATCCTCCGGGCCACCGTCATCCTCCGGTTCCATGTACCTGGGAAGCATCTTCTTTACCTCTTCCCATCTATTATCCCGCATACCTTTTATCTTATTACGATTATTTACAGCCTTTTTCAGCCCATTCACACCCGTTATGATTCCACCAATTTGTGAAGCTCCATTGGCAAATACAGTTATGTATCCTATCACTTTTTTTACTATACCATCAAATTTCCCCATGAAAGCAGCAATAGACTGCGCAATGGCTGCTCCCTTTGACACCGCCATGGCAAAATCCGAGAGAATGCCAGTTATGCCTATAAATCTTTGAAACTTTCCTTCTGTCCCCTTGAAACTCTTTATTTTCTGCACAAGAGACTTTATGGTCGTTACAAACCCAACCAAGCTGCTGACAAGAGATATCACCTGGCTGACATAGGATTTTTTAAATGTGGCATCCAATTGGACTGCGGTAGCATTCGCCGCACCCACCAATTTAATCTTATCTGCTGCGGAGTTAAAGCCGGAAGAATTGAAAAAACCCTTAAACTTATTATCCGCCATAGGATTTTGTCCGCCTCTTTCCAGATGCCGCGCCAGGACAACCGCCTTATAAAGCTGCCCGCCCCGCAGATTATCCACTGTTTTCTTAACACCTTGCGGCGTATCCGCCTGCCCCTCATCATTTTGTACCTGATTGGCTGTTTCCTGATTGTCCTGTCGCTGACTATCTCCCTCCGGATTGGCATTATCTTCCTGCCGGGCTTTTCTGCCTCTCCTGGTTCTTTTTTTCTTCGTTATCAGGTCATCCAGCTTGTCAAAGGCGGCGCCAGCTCTTCTTTGGTCAGCTTGCTCACGGCGATTCTCATCTATATTTTCAGCCATAACCTCAGCCATCTCAACATTGACAGCATCATTGACCTGCTGCCTTGACCCGATGGGCAGCGCCCCTGTTCCCGGCGCTGGAGCAGTATTGTTTCCACCTGACGCCGGACCAGCATTGTTTCCACCTGACGCCGGACCAGCA
>CAJUHY010000028.1:0-5932 GCA_910585895.1 uncultured Lachnospiraceae bacterium | reverse complement strand
TGTTTCCACCTGACGCCGGACCAGCATTGTTTCCACCTGACGCCGGACCAGCATTGTTTCCACCTGACGCCGGACCAGCATTATCTTCATCTAGCCCTGAAGCTTCATTGTCTCCCAGGTCATCCGGCCCTGGAGCTTCATTGTCTCCCAGGTCATCCGGCCCTGGAGCTTCATTGTCTCCTAGGTCATCCGCATCATTTCCCCACCCCTCGGCATTGTTATTTCCACCTGGCACCGGACCATCATTGTCTCCCAGGTCATCCGCAGCATTTTCCCACCCCCCCATCGGCCGCTGTGGCTGAGGACCTGCCTCCCTCTGATGTAGGTCATTGTTCTCCCCATCATTTCCATGTTCATCATCAGTTCTCAATAATTCATCTTCCATCTCCCGCACCTCTCTTCCAACGTCTTGCCGCACAATTTTACGTAACAAGGTCTTTCTATAAAATAAAAATCAGAACTTCTCAATCACTGTCTCTACCGCCTCCGTATCTGCCAGCTTATAATATTTGTCGCAGCGATAAAGATATTCCTTTGCCGCCTTATCCTTGCGGTGCTGCTTTAAAACCTCCACAAAAACCAGGCGCGCCTCATAGAATTTCTTTGCAACATACAAATCCACACCCTTTTCAAACAAAGTTTTTGTCAAATCCTTATAATAAAATTCCTCCTCCGCATCCCCATCGTATACATCATAGACACGCTCATAGGAATTGTTTGCGGCAAGATAAATATTGCCCAGGTATCTGGCGTGGTAATGCTCCTCAAAATCTGCTATCTGCTCATAAACCAAATGCGTGATAAGGATATGCGCGCCATATTTATCGCCTTTTAAACGCAGCTCTTTCGCCAGGTCTGAATGGGAGGAAATTGTCGTAACCTCCATGCGCTTCTCATGCCCAATTACACCAATCATCACACGCCCATAGCTGATGGCAATCGTCCTGCCATTGCCCGGCATCTGCTCTTCCAGCAAACGCTGGATGTCGATAGCGGCATCCAACGCCTCCCCGCTGCTGACCGCAAAAAATGCAGACAACCCGGTATCTTCAAAATGCTCCACTACGCCGTGATGGCTGTTGATGGGTTCCACGAGCATGGACAGCACACGGTTGATATCCTTATATACCTGCTCTGCCGAAAAAGCGGCGCTTTGCTTCGGATAATCCAGCGCATGTAAGGAGAGTATGGTAAATTCCCCTTGCATCTCATCACCAAGTTCCACGTCCTGAATGGAGTCCTTTCCCAGCAAATCAATAATTTTTGCCGGAATAAATTTATAATAACCATCTGACATATTCTTGATGTCCTGCACATAATTGGCAATCTCCAACGACATCTGGTTAAATGCCGCTGAAATGTCTGCCACCTCATCATGCCCGCGCACGACAACTGTCACGCCGAGATTACCCTCCGCCAGTGTGCCCGCACATTCCTTTAAAGCCTTTAGAGGCTTTAGGAAAATATAAAGAATCACCAGTAAAATCACCGTAAGCGTGAGCAGCATTGTGGAGGAGGCATTTCTCAGATTCCACTGGTAGTACCAAATCTGGTAATCCAATATATTTCCATCCGCAGAAATAACAAGCACCCCATATTTTGTACCGTCATTTAAGACAATCGGCACAAACTGGTTATTACGTTTCCCGTCCCTGCCCTCATCACTCTTATCCACAATCTCTGACTCTTCATATGCCTGATAAATTGCCGCTGACGTTTCCTGTGCATACACCCATTCTACAGGAACACCGGTGTATTCCGACATGGACTCGCTTACATATAAATGTCCATCTTCATCCGCCGCAAAAACACTGTAGGCATACATAGAAAATCCCCCGATGTCTTCTCCACCATTGATATCCGCACAGCTGATTCTAAGCGCCCTGTCCCCAGATATAATTTCTTTCGTATCCTTCTTAATTTTATGCACAATATCCTCTTTGAGAATTTTTCCCAGGGCCGATAACGCAAATGTCTGGTTACGCTCCAATTGCTGGCGCATGGATAAATCAATCCAGCCTTCCAAAAAACCGTCCATGACTATAAGTCCCAAAAGGAAAATTACACCAAGCCGGACCAAAATTGTCTGGAAATGGTACTTTATGCGGAGCACCCAATAGACACACACAATTGCCAGCAATTCCAAGATAGCAAAATAACTCATACACATCCGGCGCAAGACTGTGAATGCTGTCAACGAAACCTTACCGATATCCTGATGCCTGCCATTCTGGTAAGTGCAGACAGAAACCATCCCCTGTTCATCCACCACACCTGCGCAAAAACCAGATTGTGTGCAATCCGGGCAGTGAAGTGTCTGAAATGTAAAATCCGCATCGCTTTTTTTGATATTTTCCGCTGTAAACAATGCTTTGGAAGTCCTGTTTGCCAAATCAATCATGCGCATACATTCTACTTCATAGTCAAGGACATATGCATATTTCCCATCATCGGAAAGGCTTTTGAATACACCCGGCCTCCCGGTAATGCCTTCAATTTCCAGACGATGTTTTGCCCCCACTTCCTTGGCATAAACCTCTCCCGCATAGTCCATCCATAACAGAATTTTTTCGTCACTGAGAAAAAACTGCGTATTCAGATATGGATATTTTAACTTTACCCGGTCTAACACCTGTCGTTCTCCCTGTGAAGTGAGAGCCATCAGTTCTGCCTTTGCTGAGTTTTTCTGCACATCGGGCATACGGAAATAATAAAGTCTGTCATCCTGCATACGCGCAATTTCAATCATTCTCGATGTTAAGACGTCTTCCGTCAGGTCATACGCTGTCTCTTGCAGCTTTCCGTGCGCGAAATCACATTTGTATACTTTACAGCTTACGCCTTTCCAGGACTCCACATCTGTCTGCGCAACCAGCGCATAAACTTCGCCTTCACTGTCAAAAAAGATTTGGCGCACCATCCGGTACTGTTCCCGGTCATGACGTTTACAGATAATCATATCTCCATTGCCTCCATCCAGATCTGAACGGATAATTTTCAAATCGTCACCTTTCCCGCGGTCTACATAATAGAGATATCCATCCTGAAGATGTATCTGCTCAATATAATTCAGTTTCATTGTGCTGCCATATATGCTGACCGCTGCTATGGCGATGAATGCAACAAACCAGATGGTGCATAAACCTATCAAACCTTTTCTGCCCATACCGCAAAAATTATTTTTCTTTTTCATATCTTTTCCTCGGATTATAACTCTGTCTAAACTTTAAGGCTTTACACTCTGACAATCTATATCTATATTTCTATAACTGCACAGTCTGGCAGCCTGAATTTGTAAACTGTATCATCCCCCCATAGGCGCAGGTGAGCTTGCACTGATTATTGATTGCCGGCTTGCCTCCGACCAACACCTGAGGGACGCCCGGCGCCCAGGGACCTGCCGGAACCGGCGTACAGGGCATAGGGGTCAGCACCCCCATAGCTGCAGCTGTCGCTGCAGCCACCGTAGGATTCGCCATGCTCTGGCACATTCCGAAAGGCGTGATATTTACAAAGGGCACGTTATCTGCAATGGTTGCCAGCGGCATTGCAGACATAGTTTTTGCCGTTGGCAGCACAGTTAACACTGAGGGCGCCATGCCAAAAGTACAAGTCATGGATGCCCCGCCTGTCACACATAATCCCATTTTCGTCTCCTCCTATAAAATATAATTTTCTTTGGCACGAATAATCTCTGCCTCGCCAGACTTTTCCTTACCCGCATTTTCATAAGAATAATGAAGCAGACATTTCTCCTCAGGAAGTTCCCGAAACAGCAAGTAAAACTCTCCATGCGCATCGGCTGCTGTTTCCTGCGCAGGATATATTACAGTGTCCTTCTTCCGGTAAGCACATTTCAACGGCCGTCCAGGACGATAAACCTCTGCGCCCTCATTCAGATTTTTCAAATGAAAATACTCTCCTGTTTTCTTTTGCTTCTCCCGAATATGCCAGAACACGCTTTTTGCCCCGCCTTTTAAATAAAGGGAAATTTCCGCTTCTCCTTTTTTATAATCATTGATAAGGCGGCAGCTTTGTTCCTTATCTTCGACATAACACCTTAATATGCTCCCTGGTGCTGCCTTTCCCCGGACAGCCGTATAACCAGACCGCTGGGGATAAGCAGGAGATGGATACATCAGTATCTCTTCCACCTCCTCCCCCGCATCCGAGGTCAGGCAAATTCTCCTGCATTGGTAAATGGGGGACTCTGCCTCTATCTCAAACTGTGGGACTTTCACATCCAGAAAAAGAAAATATCCATCGCTTTTTCGCTTCACTCTGCCGCCAGATAAGGAATGCAGACGAATAGTGGATGAAACCGGCTCGCCGGTAAGTGCATCCTTTAAAAGAACTGCCTTTGACAGATGTATCTTTGTCTCATGTAACACCATATTATGTATCCTTTCCCGTAAAACGGTAGCTGATTTCCTGTACCCGCTTTACCGACTTCTTTCTCGTAGACTGGATTTCCACAGGTCCCGCCGTATAAAAGAGAGAAGTCTTATACGCAGCATTGGGCACGGTCCAAATCCTTGCCTTTTCTTCCAGCTCCAAATCCTGCATCTGAATGCGGATATTAGCGGCACCCGGTTCCCCGGTAGGCAGGAACGTTTCCGGCTCTATCGCCGCTTTATCACGAAATGCCTGGATAATCCTGCCAAAAATCTGGTGTTCCTGCGTGGCGCGGTACTTCAAATCACTCTGCAGATAGAGCGTAATCATGTAATACAGCGTCAGGTAAGTCGAGGGATAGCGCTGGGCATTCCTGCCCACATTCATCATTTCATGCGCCTGTATGGAATTATCCTCTTTGATATCATAGAGCCAGATTCCCACCGCATAATCCCCATGATCCTCAGGAGAACAAAGTCCAACCTGGTCAGGACTGTTCAGTAATTCCGGAATCAGCGCCTCTTTCAGCAGCGTTACGATGCCATTGCCTGTATCTGCAATTTTCGTATAATCTGACATAACTTTCCTCCTGATACAATAAAATTATTTTTTACGGTATGCTTTCCTGCCTTGACAGATAGGATTCTTCGTCTTCCATTTCTACCATCCGTTCCGCTTTCGTGAGTACGCCGTTGCGGAACTCCCCGGCTTCTATAACTTCTCCAGTCGATGCCGCATAGCGGACGCCGCGCCCATAATATACACCGTTTAGGAAACTTCCTTTATAGAGCAGGTTTCCATTCTCATCCCACAGTTTTCCCTGTCCATAATACACACCTCGCAGAAATCCGCCATCGTAAATCAGATTCCCATTCGGAATATAATAGAGCTTTCCGGTTCCGCTGTATTTTCCCTGATAAAATTCTCCCTCATAGACTAACGTTCCCGTCTCGGCATCCGTTAGTTTCCCTTCTCCCTGATACAAACCGTTCACGAAACTGCCGTCATAGATTACAACCCCTTTGTCTGTATCATAGAGTTTCCCTGTGCCGTCATATTGGTCTGACTTATAAGCTCCATCATAGACAAGCTGTCCTTTGTCATTGTATGCCTTTCCGATTCCCTCTCTCTTCCCCTGGACAAACGCTCCATCATAGACGAGTTTCCCGGATTCATCATAGGCTTTTCCTTCCCCTTCGTACTCTCCGTCCACAAAACCGCCATCATAGACAAGTTCTCCGTTTTCATACAGCTTGCCTTCCCCTTCGTATTCGCCTTTTACCAATTCCCCCTCGAAGATGGTATTGCCATCCATATCGTAAGCAGTGCCAACACCCTCTTTTTCCCCATTTATAAAGCTGCCCTCATAAATGAGGATGCTTTCTGCGGCTTCACTTTCCTGAGTATCCGCGGCTGCTGCAGCTTCACTTTCCTGAGTATCCGCGGCTGCTGCGGCTTCACTTTCCTGGAAATCTCCAGCTGCTGTGGCTTCACTTTCCTGGAAATCTCCAGCTGCTGTGGCTTCACTCTCCTGGGT
>CAJUHY010000027.1 GCA_910585895.1 uncultured Lachnospiraceae bacterium | reverse complement strand
GGGCTCTGAAATTCAGACGTGTTAATCCGCCGAGAAGCCGCGTAGAAAAAGGGGCGTAAAAATTCATATTTCTTCGGTGTGCGACCGCACCCGTTGGTAGAGCGCTTGGCTGTTAACCGAGTTGTTGTGGGTGCGAGCCCTACTCGGGGAGTTTAGAAAACGTGGCTATGGATGTGCGAAAGCATCGATGGATTTGCGAGAGTAATAGACTGAGGGCATCTTTTGATTTACGAAGTGTCTTCTTTTTTTGACTTTAAAAAGTAGTAGGATAATTTGATTAATTATTTTTATATATGGGAAAAATTTGTAATGATAATTTAAATTATCATAACTATATTAATTGAAAGGACAAATACAAGATGAAAAAAAAGATTTCTACTCTGCTGATAATGATTATGAGTTTTGCTGTGCTGGCTTTAACAGGCTGTAACAAAGCGGAAGATGGTACTGGTGATAGCAGCCAGTCCGCAGCGCCTGTTATTGAGTCTGCTGTGGATTTTTATACCGAGGTATGGGCAGCATTTGGTGAGGATAATAAGTTTCCCTGTGTTGGAGGTGATGTTGAACATAGTACAGAAGGTCCGGGCCAATTTCAACTGACGGAGAATAATGCTGACAGCTTTAAGCAGCTGCTCCTCGTTACCGATGAACTTTACGATATGCTTGAGGATGATGTTGCTACGCTTCAGCATATGATGAATACCAACACTTTCAGTTCAGCGGTTGCCAAGTTGAGAGAGCCTGCGAAGGCAGCCGAGTTTGCCGAGTCATACAAGACCGTTGTTCAGGAGCAGCATTGGATGTGCGGTTTTCCCGATAAGGTAGTTGTTATCTCTGTCGGTGACTATGTGGTCATCGCATATGGGCATGAGGCTAACATAGATAATCTTGTAGCTGCCTGTTCAGCGGTTGCAGCACAGTCTAATGTGCTTGTCGATGCTCCGGCAATGACTGAATAATTCCGGATAGTTATTGCTCTCGGGGAAGCCCTGCGCATTTAGAAAGAGGAGGGTACTGAAATGTTGTTCTCAAGCATACCGTTTTTGTTCTGGTTTTTGCCTTGTGTACTTATTTTCTATTTTATTGCACCGCGCGGTTTAAAAAATACTGTTTTGCTTCTTTCAAGTTTGTTCTTTTATGGGTGGGGCGAGCCGAGATATGTTGTGTGGATAGTGGTTGCCATTCTATTGGGGTATATATTTGGGTTGCTTATAGAGCGTTTCCGTTCTCACAATAAGATATCAAAGCTTCTGTTTATACTATCTGTTTCAAGCAGTCTTGCGATACTTGGATATTTTAAATATGTGGATTTCTTTATCGACAATTTCAATACAATGACGGGGCTCTCCATGCCGCTGCTACAGGTAACACTGCCTGTTGGAATTAGCTTTTATACATTCCAGATACTTAGTTATACCATCGATGTTTATCGTCGGGAGGTTGCGGCACAGAAGAACCTTATTAATCTTGCGGCTTATGTTGCGCTCTTTCCTCAACTTATTGCTGGACCTATTGTTCGTTATTCCGATATTGCGAATCAGCTTAAGGAGCGAACTCATTCTCTTGAAAAGATTGCGGTTGGTATACGCCGTTTTACCATAGGGCTTGGCAAAAAAATAATGATTGCCAACCTGCTGGGTGAGCTTTGCAGCATTTTCCGTGAATCGCATGATAAATCTGTACTTTTCTTCTGGCTTTACGCTGTGGCGTATTCGCTTCACGTTTATTTTGATTTTTCCGGTTACAGTGATATGGCTATTGGTCTTGGTAAAATTTTTGGATTCAGTTTCCCTGAAAACTTTAATTTCCCTTATATTTCTGAAAGCATTACCGAATTTTGGCAGCGTTGGCATATGTCGCTCGGCTCATGGTTCCGCGATTATGTCTATATTCCGCTTGGCGGTAATCGCGTCGGCGTTTTTCGTCATTTATTTAATATTCTTGTGGTCTGGATGCTTACCGGCTTTTGGCATGGAGCGGCTTGGAACTTTATTGTCTGGGGGCTTTATTTTGCGTTGCTGCTTATGTTGGAGAAACTCTGGTTGCTTAAGTATCTGCATAGATATTATATATGGAATCATTTGTATGTAATTATTCTGGTGATTATCAGTTTTGTGATTTTTGATTCGGCAAGTATGGGGCAAGCATTCTCTTATTTAAAAGCAATGTTTTGCGTCGGCGGATATCCCTTGATTTCGGAAGAATTCTTATACTACTTGCGCAGTTACGGCGTTGTGCTCACCGTTGCCATAATTGGTGCAACTCCGCTGCCTAAAAGGATATGGAACCGTGTGAGTAAAACTTCTGTAGGCGGTAATATTGAGATTTTTGCCGAACCTTTGGCAATTTCTATATTGCTTGTGGTGTGTACCGCATATCTTGTTGACGGTTCGTATAACCCTTTTCTTTATTTCAGGTTTTAAGGAGGAAGAGGAATGAAAAAATATAAGCACATGATTTGTGTTGTCTTTGTTGGCCTGATTTTTGTAAGTATGTCGATAGCTGCCTGGATAAAGCCTTCCAGGGAGTTTTCAGACAGCGAAAGGCGAAAGCTGGCACAGTTTCCGGAAATTTCACCGGATGCTGTCGAGGATGGAAGTTTTATAACAAAATTTGAGAATTACACGCAGGATCAGTTCCCCATGCGTGATACTTTTCGGACAATCAAGGCATTTTCAACTTATTATATGTTCGGTCAGCTTGACAATAACGGCATATATATGAAAGACGGTTATGCTGCAAAGCTTGAATATCCGCTGAATGAGGAGTCTGTCAATCATGCTGCGGACCGATTTAAGTTTATTTATGAGAATTTCCTCGCAGATAAAAGTTTGAATATCTATCTCTCAATAGTTCCTGATAAGAGTTACTTTCTTGCAGAGCAGAACGGTTATCTCAGTATGGATTATAAAAAGCTGTTTGCCATGATGCAGGATAAAATGAATTATGCCAAATATATTGATATCACCGGAACCCTTGACATCACCGATTATTATAAGAGCGATACGCACTGGCGCCAGGAAAAACTTACGGATACGGCTGCAAAGCTTGCCGCAGATATGGGTGTCACTCTTTCGGACCAATATACCCCAAAGACGCTTGACTATCCATTTTACGGAGTTTATTATGGTCAGTCAGCCCTTTTGCTGCCTGCAGAGACCATATATTACCTTACAAACGACGTCCTCGACAGTTGTAAGGTGACAAATCATGAAAAGGGTACGGTTGGCGGAATCTACGATATGGACAAGGCCGCAGGTAAGGACCCATATGAAATGTTTCTTTCGGGCGCGCTTTCTCTCATTACCATAGATAATCCAACTTGCCAAAAAGACCGTGAACTTATAATTTTCAGGGATTCTTTTGCAAGCAGTATAGCGCCGCTTCTTGTTGAGGGATATTCAAAAGTCACGTTGGTTGATATCAGGTATCTGAGAGCTGATTTTCTTGACAAATTTATTGAATTTAATAACCAGGATGTGCTTTTCCTTTTCAGCACGCTTGTTCTTAACAACAGCGAAACATTGACTTGAATTATTCTTTTCAGTGCAGGAATCATATGATATACTATTCTCGAAATATATAGCATCTGCAGAAAAATAAACGGACAATTTAAAAGTGGGGGATTTACAGTATGAGTGTTCTATGTATGAGGAATCATTTTATTCCTATATAAAGTTCGTGCTGCGTATCAGGGAGAAGACAAATTTAATAACAAATTTATTTCGGTTTATAAATAAGCTGAGAAGAAATGAATGTTTTCAGGGGAAAGATGCATTCCTTTGCAGTCATCTTTTAGAAATATTAGATAATGATTCGGTTACGGCGGAAAGCCGCGTCAAATTAGTGGAATTTATGTCTGAAACATTTATTTTTCCTAATACGGATGTAAATGTGTATGCTAAGATTTTAGGTAATCCTAAAAAAAGTTCTGTAATGAAACAGTTTATAGATACAGCGAATCAGAGAACATTATATACTTTTTTCTTTGTAATTGGACAACAGATGAAATTAGCAGATTTTCAAATTTGTGACAACAATTATAAAATTGTTGTCTCAGCTATGGAGAAAAATAAGTTTTTAAATATAGCCTTAAAACTTACTTTGAAAATGCTGAAGATTACACAGGACGGCGTTGTGGTAAGGACTTTATTTCGTTTATGTCGCCAACTCGGAAATTACTCTGCTGCCGATAGATATCTTGAGGATAATCCGTATATAGTTGATAGGGGAGATTTCAATATACAATATGAGTTAGTATATTATTTCAAGGAGAAAAGGGATAATGAACAGCTGTTGCAGTCATTGAGTAAAATTCGAGTTTCAGCTAAAAATAGTCCGGCGATCAGTAAGACGCTTTATAATTTTTATGTCCAATTTGAGATGCTGACCGAGGCAGATGAAATGATTACCCATATGGAAAGGCTAAACCGGGAGAAAATTCGTAAAAACGGTCAATTGAGAAAAGGAGAGGATACTGCAACTGAAACAGATGAAGGCGTTTGGGCAATGCTGCGGGACATTGTTTCTGAGAAAGAGCACAACCGCCAATTGATTGCCACGAAAGATTTGATTAAAGGGTTTTCCCATGAATTAGGTCAGCCCCTGACAAACATACGGTATGATATTGGACTATATTTTATGAAAAAGAAGTATGGTAAAGCAGTGCCGACAGATATTGATGGTATATTAAACAACATTTTGCGTCAGATATCTCGTATAGACAAATTGAAGAAGCCACTTGAAGGACATAGCGCTGCTATGTTATTTGGAGATTATTTAAAGTTTCACCAGATATTTTATAATCTGATTATCAATGCCATTCATTCTGTGCGGGAGTCAGGAGCAGATGGGCAATTAAAATGTTTTGTTGAGAATAAGCCCAATAAGATAATTATAAAATTTTCGGACAATGGAAAAGGCATTCCCCGCAGCCTGGCGAACAAAATTTTTGAACCATTTTTCTCGACCAAACAGGAAAAAGTAAGTCCGACGAAGGATGATGGCGGGGAGGGGTTGGGTCTGTATATTGTGTGGAAAATTGGATACAGCAAAGCCGGTGAAGGGAGCGCTTGAACTGCATGAGATAGCAGCAGACATTGCGCCGGATGGGGAGAAGGGATTGGAATTGTTAAAGAAAAATCCCAATAAATATGATTTGATTCTATTGGATTTAAAGATGCCAGGAATGCAGGGGGATGAAGTTTTAAGGGAGATACGTCGTACAGATCCATATATCTATGTAGTTGTGTATACGAATTATGGAGAGTACACAAATTTGAAGGAATTAGTAAATATTGGCATAGATAAGTATATCAATAAGGGAGCCGGAGCCGATTTGGAGGAACTGATAGATGCGATAATTGGGCTTTTAAATCCTTTAACAAAAGAAGGCATAGAAGCATTAGTGAAAAATACAGGGGAAATACCATATATGGAATAAGGGGAGCGATATGTTATGGAGCATTATTTACTTGACACAAGTGTATTTTTCCATGTAATAGAAGCAATGCTTGCGGTATCAGCAATAGAAAGCTTTTAACGGCAATCAAAGCAGACAATACGATTTCATATTTGAATCTTCGTGCAAGTCAGGGTAAGTGATAAAGTACCCTCTGCTTTTTCAGCCGTCCTTTGAGGCTTTCCAGAAATCTTTCATTTCCAATTACAGTAAGCATGGGTCCAAATGACATGACTTCAATCAACAATTCTGTCTGCATATTCTGATTATAATAAATCAGGCATTCATATGTATTTTCATCTATTTTCACAGTATTTTTTTCATAATTGGCAAAATGCAGCATCGCGCGCTCAAGCGCATTGCGCTTGTTGATAATGCGCAGCTTTAAAGGTTCTTTGTAGTAAGAGTTCCTGATAATTGAATTTATATCGACAGAAGGAGATAGTGTCTTCTCTGTGAGCTGCACATTGGTAATGCGGTCGATATTGAGAATTTCCAGCTTCCGCCGTTTTTGATGGTGGTGTTCGAGAGCTAAAACACGAAATTTATCATTCTTCAAAGAGTATTCCAGACGGATGGGAACATAATAGTGGTGGACGCGGTTGCCCTTGGGGGAATTGTAATCAATATCTGCATATAGGCGATTTTTCTGTGCAGCCAGAAGAAGGCGAAAATTGCGGCGGTATGTTTCATCTCCGTAAGGATCGCCATCAGCAAACCTGTCATAGCAGCAGAATTGTTCCTGCTGCCAGAGAGGGGGAACATGGGCGAGCATATCGTTTAAAGCTTCTGATTGTGTGGGTTCAAGAAACAGTCCTATGCGCGGGTCGGACAATAACGCTTTGAGGTAGGATTTTTCCAGGTCAGTGAGTGGTGTCGTGAAAAAAGGCGAGAGTTTGGAAAGGTACAGTTGACCTTCTTTTTTAAACAGATTCCATGTGCCATTTTCCAGTTTGGGGATAATGGAAAGCAGGCTTTCTTCAAATCCCTCCTGGCAGATACGGTTATAAATGTCTTTTATTGTCAGAGGATTCTGGCTGCTCAGCAGATGGCGCAGTACACGGTAGTAGCAGCTATAGATTTCAGAGAATATTTCCATAAGCAGTCTCCTTAAATTAAATTAGGTTTGCAAATCCATATGATGTGAGGATTTTGCAATCGGTCATTTATGTTGCTTGTCTGCGGGGTCTTCGATACCATATATTTGGTACATGGTCTGTAAATCCTTGTAAAAACGCCGTTCTACAGATTTGGCAGTGCATTCCAGTGAAAGGATTCTGCCAATGAATGTGCGTATCCAAGGAAGCATTTCGTTACAGTCAAAGACTTCTATTTCATACTGATAAGTATTCCGTGCGGTTCTTGTGATGGTTCCTCCCCGCCCTTCGCGTTTTAGGCGCTCAACAATATAGTTTTCTGTTGGTTCTAATGCCCATATGGTCATGGTTAGGCGTTCGAGGTGATGGCGTTCTTCGCTTTGGAAGGACACGCCCCACAGATATGGACGGTTGCGCTCTAAGCTGGCAAGCAGTTTTTGATAATTTTCTGCCTCTTCTAAGAGAAAGACATTCTTGACAGTATCCAGACGAAAGCAGGAGAAACGCCTGCTGCCGTTAAGGTATGCACATAGGAAACGTCGTCCGCTCCTGGTACTGGTAAATATCTGCAGAGGAATGCAATGCACTATATTTTTTATTTCTCTTTTGGAGCTTTTTACCTCAAGCTTTACGGCAGTTTGTCTATGCATAGCTTGCAACAGGGCGAACAGTATCTCGTCTTCCAGCGTGTGCACAAAGAAGCTGTGTTTTACGCGGAAGATTTGATTTTGAACATCCAGCTGTTCTAATAGTTCATTGGCAATAATTCCCAAGTTGCCTGCCATTTGGTAAAATGCAAGAGCGTCATTTATGTTCTCATTAGATTTCAGCCATTGCATAAGGGTATTATCAAGAGAAAACACAACCGTTTTGCCGGATTTTTGTTTATGTAAGAGCCCTTCTTTGGCATAGCTGTTGCATTTACGGCGGACGGTCTGGATATCAAAGAGAACTTCATAATCTGTAAGAAGCCGGTCGGTGATTTCCTCTGCAGTCCGTGCTTTGCCATCCTGCAGGAAATCCAGTATAAAAAAATGCAGTTGGATATCGTTATCCGTGAAACTTTTTGTTTTCCACACCTGAAATAAGGGATTGGTGTCGAGGAGATTGCTGTCAATGGCGAGGGAAAGGTTGAATCCCCCGGAGACGTAATCTTTGCGCACATAGGGGGCAAGCCAGCTTTCCAAGCGTCTTCGCTGATTGTCATAAGTCCGGGGGCTTTTATGTTTAAAATCACTGCGGGTTTTAAATCCGTAGACAAAGAAGTCACGGACATATTCTCTAATGTTGGAAAAGCTTTTGATTAATTCCTGAAAATCTGACATTCTGCTGTCTCTCCTTGTTTTCCAGATTATAACAATAAATTATGTAAAAGTCATTTGTCCGATTTCAAGTAATTCTTTAAATGCATTGTACATAGAATCGGTAACATAATAGGTTAAATTCAAATTCTGTTCTATTTGTGTAAGTTCGTCTGTCATAACAGGTTTTTCATCGTCTGAATCAAGTACAGAGAATAAAGGCTGCTTATAAAAACCGCTAACACCAACTTTGTAACGCGAATACGAATAATCGCCTACACCAAACATAGAAAACGGAGGCGCACCATGATATATAGAACTTTTTCTACGTTCGAAAAGTTTAATATTATTATTGAGATATTCCCATGTTTTTGGTACCTCATATTCAAGATGCTTCGTTTCTTCACGAGCTTTCTTTTGCGTGACAATAACAAATTTTGAATTGCTATAAAACCTCCCATTTGAATATCCAAACTGTGACCTGGGTGTTTTGGGGCATTCAAAGTCATATACATTACAAACATCCGATGTATTAGTTTTATCTGAAAGTTGGATAACTAATATACAGGCGCTTGCGCTGATGCCAAACACTTTTGCTGCATCAAATTCCAGAATATCGTAAGAAAAAAATGCAATATAATTTCTTTTTAACTCTTTAAATATATTTCTTGCAACTGATGTTTTGCACAACATGGATAATACTGTGTTAGTATCTCTGTATTCGTTAATCAATTGTAAGATAATATATTCGCATATATCAAAATTACTTGCGCCTGTGATAGCGTCAATGCCTTTTAATCTTTTGAAATTGGTCTTTATAGGCAAATTATCAGAACCGAGAGAAGACAATGTGCTATTAGTCACCCATGGAGGGTTTCCAATGACAAGTATTTGACGTTTGTCTTTTATTAAAGTATTTGACGAAAAAGCAAAGAAATCAGAATTGATTATATGTACTCTATCGTCTTTTATAGAATCCCTGCAAATTTCACAATATTTAGGGTTTATTTCTATTCCGTAATATTCTTTGGCATCAAACAAAAGGCTGCTTTTTAGAAAACTGCCTAATCCGCAAGTTGGTTCAACTATCACAGATGGTTCAAGATGGCGGAAATCTTTTAGATAATGGCAAACCTTTTCTGCAAAGTCAATAGGGGTTTGATAATCTCCATATTCACGTTTACCACTCATGATTAATAACTCCTTGAACACTATTATCCAACGAAATAACTCTTGAATACTGTAACCGCCACTGTAACGCATTACTAATAGTTAAATAACCTTGTTCTGGCAGATATTCAAGTATTTCTTTAGCAAGGTCATTATATATAATTTCGTCACCTGGAACATTTTTAATCGGCTGTTCTTTCTTTGGTTACGAATGTGCAGTGAGTAAAGTTTAAGGTACAAGTATTGTTTGTATCTTGCTTATTATAAACAAAGACCAAAAGATTATAGCCTAATCCAAAAATCTTTTGACGAGCATTCTTAAATGGGCAACTTGATTGTGGCTGTATAATAGAAGTAACTTTAATATCGGTCTGAATATCAGCGTCGGGCAAGTCAATTCCCTTTGCACTGCTTCCTACATCTACCGTGTATCTGGATTGGAGAAAATGCTGGAATTTATGTTCAACATATGTACCAACAGCTTTCCCATCGGTAACGCCTATAAGTTCAAGGTGGTTTTCTCTGCTTTCTGTCTCACAGAAATACTTTGCAGTTTTAATGAGTTCATCTATTGTCAATACTGGCTTCATGATAGATATCTCTTATTCTTATCTTATATGGTTACTATAATATAAATAGTATTGTAACATACTGCTGTTCCGTTTCTCAATAGATAATCCTTACTCCTGTCGATATACAATTTTTTTCGTTGTCTGAAATCAGGTTCGCAGCTTTTTTGAAATGATATTTTGGAAAATCATGGATATAATAGGCTCATCAGATACAGACAGGGAAGGTGAGGAGAATATGTTTGTTTTATTTAATGAAAATACCAGATTTCCAGTGAAAGTATGGATGGAACAGAAAGAACAGTTGGAGGAAAATTGCCTGGAGCAGGCGTATCACCTGTCACAGCTTCCCTTTATCCATAAATGGGTTTGCCTGATGCCGGACACCCATGCTGGCAAGGGAATGCCGATTGGCGGAGTGATTGCCACCCGGGATGTTATCATCCCTAATGCTGTAGGAGTGGATATCGGCTGTGGAATGGACTTCATACCTACCAATATTAAGGTGAAGGATATACGTCAGATTCAGACCGGAAATGGAACGCTCATTCAGGCTATGATTGGCAATATTATGAGGACGATTCCCCTGAATACCGAACGGTATAAAGTTCCTCAGGAATCGCAGGTGTTAGACAAAGCGAAACAGGAAATGGAGAAATATCAAAATAATGCGGAACTTGTTCCTCTGATTGACGACGGATATTTCCAGGTGGGAAGCCTGGGAGGAGGAAACCATTTTATTGAGCTGCAGGAGGATGAAGAAGGTTATCTCTGCATTATGCTGCATTCAGGGAGCCGCCACCTTGGGAAAGCAATCTGTGATTACTTCCATGAGAAGGCCAGAGAACTGAACCGAAAATGGTACAGCGAGGTAAAGGATGAATACCGTTTATCATTTCTGCCTGTTTCTTCCGCAGAAGGGCAGCAATACATCCATTGGATGAACCTTGCTATGGATTATGCATTTGAAAATCGTGCCCATATGCTGGAAAAGACATGTTCTATTGTGAAAGAACTGATAGAAAAGCATACAGACCATGTTGTGGAGTTTGGTGAGGAGATTAACTGCCACCACAATTATGCAGCGCTGGAACATCATTACGATGCCGATGTCTGGGTGCACCGCAAAGGCGCGACCAGGGTACGGCAGGGGGAGATGGCTGTGATACCGGGGGCTATGGGCTCTTACAGCTATGTGGTAGAGGGGAAAGGCAATAAGGAGTCCTTCTGTACTTCCTCGCACGGCGCAGGCAGAAACTATTCCAGGTCCGGCGCCATGAAATCATTTTCTACGGAAAAGGTGATGCTGGATTTAAAAGAGCAGGGCATTGTGCTCGGAAAACGCAAGAAAAATGATGTGGCTGAGGAGTGCCGGTTTGCCTATAAAAATATTGACCAGGTGATGGCACAGCAGCTGGATATGGTTACGCCGGTAAGGAAATTAAGGACAGTCGGTGTGGTCAAAGGTTAGATTAAATAAATTTGAACGCTCTGAATTGTTATTTCCAGAGGGTTCTGGATAGTTACAATTACGGAAATATTTTATTTGCGCGCGGGTATCGGAAGATACTTCCTGCCCAGCGGTGCCTGCAGCGTGCTGTCAGGTATACCATAGATATTTCACCAAGCTTAACGTGGGGTTAAGAAGATTTGTGGTGTCGAGGGTTCGAATCCCTCCCATGTAAATGGTAGCTCAGTGGTTAGAGTGCGCAATATGATGGCAAGACCTTCAAAGTCTGCGGTTCAAATCCGCTCCAAGCAAAACTTTTATCCCGATTTCAGGCGCACTTCGCAGATGAAGTGAGAATGCAGTTCGGCTTGCTGCCCGAAAGCAGCATATGGTATTGCCGGAATTATCCGATATATGGGTAAAATCGGGGGCAATGGAATTATCCAATATGCGGATGGGACCAAAGCCGCCAGAATTATTCGATGTGTCGGGTGGTAAAAGCTTCCATATCGGGGATACCGCCGACAAAAAGGATGAACAGCAGCCGACATAAGTTATCTGGAAATTGCAGAGATATGCAGCCGTAGGCTGTCCTTCATCTGGAATGTCCGCTAAACCGGCTTTCCGCAACAAGCTGACGAAAGAGGGATAAAAGTATCTTCAAATGGTGAAAGTAAATGATTGATAAACTGTTAATAAATAAAGAGGGTACGAAAATATAAGGAAACTGAGAATCATAGCAGAGAGGAGGAATTGGCTATGAAATATATTATAAAGGATAACCAGGCAGGGTTTGTACTGAAGAATGGGGTGTTTCAGAAAATGATTACGTCCGGGACTTATTATTTTCCGAAAATATGTGGATATGAGGTAATGATAGAGGAGATGATGGGGGAAGTGGATTATCTGAACGTGCCGTATCAGGTGCTTGCCAAAGATGCAGCATTTGCTGCTTCCACTGTACATATGGAAATCCCGGACGGTTCCGTGGGCTTTCTCTATGTAAATGGGAAGCTGACATCATTTGCTAACCGCAAGGAGTATACTTTCTGGAATGTATTTGATAAATATGAGATAAAGGTGGTGTCCATGGAAGAGACAGTGATGGGCGGGGAAATCTCGAAGCAAATGCTTTCTTTGCTTCCGTCTAAATTCTATAAAGAGATACCAGTTGGGGAGGGTGAAACATGCCTGTTATATTATGATAACGTCATGCAGCGCCAGCTTACCAGGGGCACATACCGTTTCTGGCTTTTTACACACAACGTCACTGGCAAAATCTTTGATATGAGGCAGAAAGAGCTGGATATTGTGGGGCAGGAGATTCTCACGAAAGATAAAATCGGTATCCGGATGAATGTTGCCTGTATGTATAAAATCAGGGATGCCGTGGAATTTGCGGAAAAAATTATAGATTTGAAAGGGCAGCTCTATTCGGCGGTGCAGCTTGCCATCCGTGAGATTGTTGGAAATTATAAGCTGGATGAGATTTTGGAAGCGAAGGAGCAGATTTCCGAGGAGATTTATAATTCCCTTAAGGAGCGGGAAGAGATGTTTTGCGTGAATTTTCTGACTGCCGGAATCAAGGATATCATTTTGCCCGGAGAAATCCGGGAGATTATGAATTCCGTGCTGGTTGCGGAAAAGACGGCGCAGGCAAACGTAATTTCCAGGAGGGAAGAGGTGGCGTCCACAAGGTCATTGCTGAATACGGCAAAGCTGATGGATGAGAATGGGACGCTCTATAAACTGAAAGAACTTGAGTACCTGGAGCGGATTTGTGAGAAAGTAGGGGAGATATCGGTAAACGGCAATGCTGGAATTGTCGAGCAGCTGGGCAGACTGATAGGAACAAAGCAGCGGTGTGAGGTGTCAGGCTGATGGAATAGGGCAGACGGTGTGGATTGGCAGGCTGATGGAATAGGGCAGACGGTGTAAATCGTCTGCCTTTCTGGTCTTATAGGAAAACCTTGTCACACTAAAGCGTGAAAGCCTCTTTCCTATAAGACAAAAAAATTATGCGCACCCGTGCAATAGGTATTAGTCGCTAAAGCAACTGCACTCAGCGCAGCAAAGTGTGCAATCCTCTCATGAGTGAGGGGGTAGGGGAGTTGAGGTGGGCTTGCCCACTTTGTTCTACGGATGTAGTTAGCAGAAATTTATATAAATATTGGAGATTTTGAGATATTTTTACCTCTCAGTTTGTTTTCACTATATAGGAGGTACAGATTATGAAGGCTAAGGAAAAAGAAAAAGCACTGCAATGCTATCAAAAGCACAAGGACATGATTTACAAATTAGCATGGACCTACTGCAAGGACAGATACCAGGCAGATGATGTATTTCAGGAAGTTTTTTTCAGATATCTGAAATTCCATCCCAGATTTAAAAACCCCGAACATGAGAAAGCCTGGTTCATCCGCACAACCATCAATGTCTGTAAGAATCTTCTGAAAAACAAATGGAACCGTGATATGGTGCAGCTGCAGGAATGGGATGCGGAGCAGGCGTTTCACAAGGGGACAGGCGATGCGTTTGAAAAATTAAAAGAAGCCGTTTTGGATTTGCCGGAGAAATACCGTGTGCCTATCCATCTGTACTACTATGAGGAATATTCCGTGCGGGAGATTGCAAAATTACTGCGCAAGAGTGAGAGCACTGTGCAGACGCAGCTTCAGCGCGGAAGAGAAAAAATTAAACAGGAACTTGAAAGGAGTGAGAGGTATGATGTTGGAGCATGACACGTATAGGGAAGCAGTTTCTGATGTTACATTATCGGATGAGGCAGGACTGGAGATGTTAGAGAATGCTATCAAGAGGAAAGAGCGGTGGAGCCAGAGATGGAAGGCACAGACTTTGGCGGTCGTTGCCGGCATTATGGTGGTGGCGTTGAGCGTAAACGGTATTTGCTTTGCTGCTACCGGTATGAATGCCTGGGATTTGTTCCGGTCTATTTACCGGGAAAACAGCAAGGAAGCAGAGGTGATTTCACAGAACTTCCAGAAGGTAGAAGACTATCTCGTGGATGGGAATCTGCAGCATACTTTGGAGAAATACTGGTACGATTCGGATGCAGGGATGGCATATTTTATTATCCGTACGGATTCTTTAGATGGATCTCCGGTGGATGTAAAAGAGGACAGCTATGAGATAGACCCACACTTTAATCACCGTGGGCTTATGAGTGTAGAAAGTGGGGAGCCCATCGTGAGTGAAGATAAGGCCTCTGTCTGGAAGTATTATCATATTATGATTTCCTACAATGAGAGAGATGGCTATGAGGATTTTGCAGCAGGTTCTGCGGAGGCGCTGGTTGTGTCCCTGGAGGTAAAGGATGGGGGGCCTAATGAGGATGGTGAGCAGCCCTATAAGGCTCTCGGTTCGTTTGTGATGGAGCCCACTGACATAATGAAGATGAAGCGTTTGGAGTTGGATTGCAGCGCTTTGGAGGATTGTACCGGAATCAATATTGTTGGTGGGGGGATGAAATTATCCTTTGACAAGGGATATGGTCGAGAATTTGAAGAGGATTTTCCATTTGGGATTTTAGAACTGAAAATGAAAGACGGAAGCAGCAGTTTTGTGGTTGGGGAACTTCCAGAGGGTAATTGGCAGACCGAGAACGAGGACAATGGGGAAATCACAGGATTTAAATCTGCTGAGATGGACCTTACCGGCGATAAGTTACTTGGCGTGTTAGGGAGCTCAGGCAGCAGTTTTGACGGCTATAGTAAGAGCGGCTACAGCAGTGAATTCAACTGCATGTTCAATAGATTTATAGATATAGACGATGTGGCCGGCGTATATGTGGATGGCGTGGAATTGCCGATAAAATAAGCTTTTTGCATGGTTAGAAAAGGAATAAGAGTATTTCCGATATAAAAGCGCCCAAGGTTACAAGAACCCCCGGTAAACCATTTTCTGTGGTTTGCCGGGGGTTCTTTCTGCAAATCTGTTCAGGACCATCGGCCCTCTGCACTATTTTTTAAGCTTAATTTTTGCCTTGGCGCTGTAAGACTTGCTGTATATCTTCTTGCCGGTGGAATCCTTTTTGAAAGCGCGTACCTGAACATAGCAGGTTTTGCCTTTTTTCAGCAGTTTTTTATTTTTAGCTGTGAGAGAAGTCTTTGTAGTAGTTATTTTCTTCGCGCCTTTCATGTTTGATTTCGCTGCGTAGCGAATTTCGTAACCTGCTGCACCCTTTACTTTCTTGAAGCTGATTTTAATGGTATTTTTCTTAGTGTTCTTAAGCGTAGGCTTTTTCACTTTGCCTGGTTTTGTAACTTTCGTCCAGCGTGCATACAAGGTAGTGTTTGCGGTAATTGCCACTTTGGAGGCAGCGGTGATTTTCTGTCCGCCTGTTTTAGCGGTATACCAGCCGTTAAATGTATAGTTTGCACGTTTAGCGTTTGGCAGTGTGCCGTATGTCTGCCCAGCAGTTACGGTCTTGGATTTGGTAGTGATGGCTTTTCCGCCGTTTACATCAAAAGTAACCGTATAAGTTTTTGCTGCTGCCTGGTTCGGTTTCCATTTAGCGTTGACAACCAGGTTAGAGGTCACATTGTTAAATGCTTTATCCCAGCCATCAAAAGTGTAGCCTTCTTTTGTGGGAGCTGCCGGTGCAGTTGCTGCTTTTCCTGCTTCCACTGTTTCGGTCTTTAATACCTTGTCTCCGTCCTTGAAGGTAACGGTGTAGGTGGTCTTTGATTCATCGCTTCCCTTACCAAAGGCTTCTTCTTCAGCAGTAAGGTCATCGGCGCGCATCAGGTTAAAGTCATCTGCTACCACCCATGGTCCGGATCCGGTACAAGCTAAACGGCTGGTAATTTTAATGCTGGCAACATTCTGATTTATCAAAATATCAGTTGCCTGTGCCTTATAGAAGATTTTCCATGTGTTAGGTATTTCAATTTCACTTGTATAAGTTTTTATTTCACCGTTTTTATATGTTACGGTTGCCGTCAGTCCGGATTCTTCAGAAACAGAGCTTACATTTGTCCCCTGATAATAGCCGAATAAGACGTATTTGCCGCTTGCCAGCGGTTCTGTAATTGTCTGCTCTAAGCTGAAATCCAGGTCTGTTTGCTGCCATGCATCATAGTAATTGTTCCCATGTTTGGCATTGCCGCCAGCGCCGTCAGTCTTTAAGCTGGCGCCTGTTACGGTCCATGCAGTGCCGCCGTCCTCAAAACTGCCGTTTGGCAGGACATTTGTACCAGTGACTGTTACGGCGCAGGTTGTTTTTTGCTGACCTGCCGGAACGGTAATCGTTTCGCCTTTGGAATCATAAGTAAATTGTGCTAAGCTTCCGTTAATTGTGTACTCACCAAAAATTGCGGTCTTTAATTCTTCTAACTGTTCTGCATCCCATGTCACAGCTACATTTTCTACAACGTTTCCGTCATTGAGGTTTACATTTACTGTTGCCGGAAGCTGCGGCGTATCTTTGTAATTCATGGTATATGTCGCCTTATCTACAGTAGATACCCGAACCGGACCCTCTGTGCCGGTATATACCCATTTATATACGTTGATGGAGGGAAGAGCCTTGCCATCGAAGTCAAACATAGCCTGATTATCCCACTGGGAACCGTGTGTGGATTTATCCTTATCTACTCCCGGATCATAACCGTCACCTTCAGGACCAGACCATTTGGAAGCCCATCCAGAGCCGTATTTTTCCCATTTGTCGATGTTGTATGCTAATACTTCCGCTTTCTTGTCTGTATCTGCGCTGGCATAATTTTTCACCGGAACCCATGCCGGTTCCCAGTAAAATGTGCCGATTCCGGCTTCTCCCACTGCGGAAACTGCGGCGATGGCGTCACGGACAGCTGCCGCCTGACCTTCGCCCTGAGCGTCAACAGAATAGCTCAGAGGAGAAGTGCTCGCGTTAACGACATTGGCAGCGCCATCTCCGTCTTCTGTGGTTGTGCAGTAAGAAACTTCGGCTACCATGACTTTTTTGTTGTACGTCTCAGCAATTTCTTTCAATACGCTTGTAAGGTTTTCTGGTGAGCCATGCCAGAAAGAGTAGTAGGAGGATGCGAATATATCATAATCAATATTGGCATCGTTCAAAGCTTTTGCTTTACCTACCTGATAGCCCTCTTTGTGGGGGTCAGCATAGTGGATAGCAATCTGGATATTGGGGTCAACGGCGCGGACTGCCTTGGTTCCGGCATCTAAAAGTTTGCTGACGTTTGCCCAGTCTTTCTCTCCGGCCATGCCGCCGTTAATCTCATTGCCGACCTGGACCATTCCCACGTCAACGCCGGCATCTTTTAACTGAGTCAGACATGCTGTTGTATATTCGGAGAGTGCGGTTGCTTTCTGTTCAATGGTCATTTTTTCCCACGCTTTGGGGGATTTCATCTTTGCCGGGTCAGCCCAGAAATCAGAATAGTGGAAATCAATCAGGACTTTCATGCCGTAATAGGTGGCAATTTTGCCCATTTCTGTGGCAGCATCGATATCGCAGTTTCCTGCGCCGTAACCTTGACGGTATACCTGCGTCCCATCAGCCAGGAAGTATTCATTGTATCCGGCTTTCAGGGAAGGTGCATCATCCGGTGAGATAATCCATTGCTTTTTGGCAGTTACCTCATCTTCCTGGTATTCATTATTCTCTTCATCCACATAAAGAATCTTTCCCTGGTTATCTACACGGTAGGGGCAGTTCCAGACACGGAACCTTACATAGTTGACGCCGGCATCTTTGAAAATTTCAAACATGTTCTTCTCTACGCCGTTCTCATCTTTGTATTTCACGCCGCTCTGTACTTCGCTCAAATAAGTGGATACGTCAACGCCATGAATGAAATCTTCGGAAAGACCGGGGACTTTCTTGACATTGATGGGAGCTTCCACTGCTGAGGCAGCCTCAAACTCTATATTATGGATACCATACCACTCGCCGTCATTTGCACCTTCTGCCTTTGCTTCTAAAGGTCCGCTGACGCTGATGGTGACAGCATCTCCTTCAGCAACTTCCAGCGCTGCTGTGGTGGAACTCACGTATTCATCCCATGCTTCTGTATTTACGTTTACCTTTACTTCGGTATTCTTGGTGTCATTGTGTGCTTTTAACACAAGATTGTGTTTTGTATTTCCGTTTCCTACAGACTCAATCTTAGCGGTGTAGGAGCCAGCTTCCATGTTGGTGATAGTCTGGCTCATGGAGAATGTTTTCTCTTCAGCTGACTTATTCCAAATACTTAAATGTTTGGAGCCGCCGGCATCATCTTGAATGCTGCAGCCGCTTTCGGCGCCAGCTTCAGCAAGCCCCATGCTTTCTGCAATTGTCCACCCATCGGTGTTTACTGTCAGTGCGCCGTTTTGCAATGTCCCATGTGTGCCTGCCGCCGTGCTGGTAAAATTCAGTCCGGTAAACAGGGAAAATACGAGACAAATGCTCATGACCGCACTGAGTGTGCGTTTCCATGTTTTCATTTCTATTCCTCCTTTAAATTGATGAAGCCTTACGTTTGAAGGCTTTATGTTGGCAACTGCCCCCCATACGGTCATTTCTGCTGGAACTGCTTTTATGAAATATTGGCAAGAGCGCAATCGCTTGTTCATATTTAAGATTATACACGCATTTACGCACGGCACAATAGACAGATGCGCTAATTTTTCTTAGTTGTTTTTATCTATTTTTACTAGCGTTTTTTCTAATTAAATGGAGCAAAAGTGCGCAACGTTGCGCACAATTGAGTAAAATATAAAAGAATTTTGAATTATTTCAGGTAAAAAGGTCATAAGAGTCATGAAATTGAGATTTTTGCATATACTATTAGTAGTTCAGCCAACAGTATGACAGGACGGAGCAAGGGTCTGGCTGCTGATTGTTAAAAAAATTTTCACTAAAGACTTGACGAATGTGGAATGATTTGGTAGAATGTCCTAGGACATGAGGAAAACAGAATACGGCGCAGTAGCCAAGTGGTAAGGCATGGGTCTGCAACACCCTGATTCACCGGTTCAAATCCGGTCTGCGCCTTTTTATAACCCCGAAGACAGATGTTTTCGGGGTTATTGCTGTGCAAATAGTTGAGTTGGTGAAAAATTAGATAATATCATTGACATATTAGTTTATTGATGATAAACTGAAAGTAGTTTATTAGCAATAAACTGGGAGGTGATATGATGATAGATACAAATTTAGGAGTTGTAGAGGCTCATTTTGCAGATATTATCTGGCAGCATGAGCCGATTCATTCCCGGAAATTGGCTGAAATCTGTGCCGATGAGTTAAACTGGAAACGTCCAACTACATATAATGTGCTGCGAAAGCTATGTGAGAAAGGAATCTTTGAGAATAATCAGGGGATTGTTTCCTCGGCAGTCAGCCGGCGGGATTTCTATGGTATACAGGGGGAGCGCTTTGTAGAACAGGCTTTTGCAGGTTCGCTTCCAGCCTTTGTCGCTGCATTTACGACCAGGAAAAAATTATCAGATGCAGAGATTGAGGAACTGATGGAAATTATTCAGAATGGGAGGTAAAGGATATGAATATCTGTTATGTGGTATTAACTAAAATATTTAATCTAAGCATTACAGGCAGCATTGCAGTTTTAGTTGTCTTAGCGCTCCGTTTCCTGCTTCGTAAAGCTCCTAGTCAGTTTTCATATATGCTATGGGCAATTGTGCTTTTTCGCTTGCTGTGCCCATTCTCTGTATCTTCGCCGGTTTCTTTGTGGAATTTAGCGGATATTTCTGTTAGGGAGAGCGGTGAATTGGAATATATCTCGACGGTGAGCCTGATGGCAAAGACAACGGCAGAGACAGATAGCACAGTGGCAGAAGAGTCCATGACGGCGGCAGAGACAGATAGCTCGGTGACGGGAGAGTCCATGACAGAGGCAGAACTGGACAGCAACGTGAGGAGTTCCGGTACGGATAAAGATAAAAACGTTTTGCTGGAATCTGTTATCGGAAAAGATAATATCAACCATTACCAGCAGTCTCAGAATATGGAACTGGTCTCTAATGTGTTTCGGGGCTTGCCAATTGCCGTTTGGTTCGCTGTCTGGCTGCTGGGAGTCGGAGGTATGGCATGTTACGGAATTTTGTCAGCCTTGCGGCTGAACAGACAGTTAAAGTGTTCTATGTGTATTCGTGAAAATATTTATCTGGCAGATGGTATTGAGACGCCGTTTGTTTTTGGAGTGCTGCAGCCGAAAATATATCTGCCGTCAGGTCTTGGAGAACAGGAACAGCATTATATTATTCTCCATGAACAATACCATATCCTTAGAAAAGATTATCTGTTTCGGCCAGTGGCTTTTGCTGCGCTGTGTCTGCACTGGTTTAATCCATTTGCGTGGCTGGCGTTTGTACTGTCTGGAAAAGATATGGAAATGAGCTGTGATGAAGCGGTCATGAAAAAAGAAAAGGGTGATATTCGTTCTGAGTATGCCAGCTCCTTGCTTTCTCTTGCCTCTGGCAGGAAAAGAATCACAGGAGTTCCTTTAACATTTGGCGAGAGCGATACGAAAAGCCGCATTAAAAACGTAATTAATTATAAAAAAACAGGGATTGTAATTTTGGTGGCAGCTGTGATGGTGGTTGCCGTTGGAACTGTCTGCTTGGTTACAAATCCAGTTACTGCCAATCCGGCTAAGAATGCACAGTTATCAAACAGAAAATTCCCAAATGCCATTTCGCAATCCCAAGAGAATATTTCTGAAAACCACTATCAGCAGATAACCATGGAAGAGGAAAAGGCAATTGAAAAGGCGATTATAGAAAATAATAATTCCGGTCATGCGGATGAATATGATTTTTCCTGTTGTAATTATATTAATCTGCAAGCGGTATCTTGCGAAAAGGTCGGCCAGCAAACCGTAGCTTATTATGGTTGGGCGTATTATGGAGAATATAAATTTCTGGAAGATGGAATGGAAGAGGTTGGCGGCTACCATGTTCCGGTGGCATTGACATTTGGGAAATCTTCCAATGGATATCGTTTGCAGGAGTACTGGGAACCAGGAGATGGGGATGATTTCTATGATGATATTCGGAGGAAGTTTCCGGCAGATATTGCAGCGGAGGCTGCAGCTGGCAGGCAGAAATTTGTACTGGAACAGGTGCAGGATTGTTATGCACAGGCTATTGCCTATGGAGGCATTGACATGGAGCCAATCATAGAATATCTGTTAGAAGTAATCTGCACCGGAATGCCGGAAGAAAGTTCCGCTCCACAGGATTATATCTCTGCCCATGATGGGGAATATCGGGAGTTAAGTTATTATTGTGACTATACGGTGGACTATTGTGTCAGCCGTTTTGAAGCAGGGTTTGAGACGGGACTGGAAGGACATATCATGGCAAGAATAATAGAAGGGCTTCTGGGGACGAAAGGAAAACTTCCGTTAAATGCAGAGGAAGCGCCGAATGGACAGGAATGGTATGAATCATTGAAAACCAACGCTCCTAATTTGCTGGAAAAATATTGCGGGCTGGAAAAAGAACCTGCAGTTATGGAACTTGGAATTCCGGTGTCCTTACCTGAAAATCCAAACTGGATTCAGAACCGGGTACTCAAACAATCAGATGAACGTCATTTTGAGATGCAGTATTATGATTCTATACTGGAAGGGCAGTGTACGCTTTGGGCGGTAAAAGATGGAGAAATTAATCTGCCTGAATTAGGAGAACAGGATTGGGCAGAAGAAACCTGGCAAGGTTCAAGCAGTTCCGGCCAAAATGTATATGTGAATGTCAAATCTAATGAAAAGTGGGCGCTTGCCGAGTGGGAATACCAAGGCTATCGGTTTGCAATTTTGGGAGAAATTTCAGTACAAGAGGCGGATATATCCCCGGTGCCCAAGACGGCTCTAAATGTAATTATGTATTTGCAATAACCATAAATTCAAACTTTAACAATCAGCGGAGGTGAAATATGAGAGTTTTGCTTGCGGAGGATGAAGAAGATTTAAACAGAATTATAACAAAGAAGCTGGTTTCACAAGGTTATAGCGTGGACAGCTGCCATGACGGTGAAGAGGCAATCGAGAGTTTGTCTCTTGCCGATTATGATGCCGTGATTCTCGATATCATGATGCCCAGGGCAGATGGTTTTGCGGTATTGCGCCATCTGCGTCGGGCGGGGCAAATGACGCCCGTGCTGTTTCTGACAGCGCGGGATTCTGTAGCTGACCGCGTAAAGGGGTTGGACAGCGGGGCTAATGATTATCTGGTGAAGCCTTTTTCTTTTGAAGAATTACTGGCGCGTCTACGTGCGCTGCTGCGTACTTCTTTTGGCGTTGCCAGCAATATTCTTTCTGCGGCTGACCTCACCATGGATACGGCTGCCCATGTTGTAAAGCGCGCCGAAGAGGAAATTTCTCTGTCTGCGAAAGAATATGAGCTATTGGAGTACCTGCTGCATAATAAAGGGATTGTGCTGTCCCGGGAGAAGATTGAGGACCATATTTGGAATTTTGATTATGAAGGCGGAACGAATGTAGTTGATGTCTATATTAGTTATCTCAGAAAGAAGATTGACGGCGGGCGTGACAAGAAATTGATTCATACTGTCCGCGGGAAAGGCTACGTACTGCGAGAGGTGGAAAATGAATGAAGAATTTGTCTATTCGTGTGAAAATTACGCTGTGGTTTACGGTAATTTTGGTGTTTATCACTTTCTGCACCTATGTAATCGTCTTTTCCGTCTACCGCCAATTGCTGCAAAAAACTATCCGTGATGAGTTGATACGCACCGTGGAAGGCAATGTGGATGAAGTTGAGTATTACAGTAATATTGGCATTGCCGATTCGGAGGAAGTAGACTATTATATGGCCTTTGGCGCTGGCTATCTGGAGATTGACGATGATTTTCTGGATAAAGTAAATGAGGTTTATACATCGCTGTACAATGAGGACTCAACCTTGCTTTATGGGGAGAATCCTGTTTCAAGGCATACGGCAAGCCTGGATTTTGCAGATTCCAAAATCCAACACCTTATGATAAATGGTACGTTATATTATATATTTGACCGTGAATTAACTTTTGGAGGAGCAAAAGGACTTTGGCTGCGCGGGGTTGTATCGGAAAATCAGGGAATGACGCAGATGACCGCCATGACGCGTCGGCTGTTGTTTTTTATGCCGCTTTTGGTTGTGGTGTCCACCATCGGCGGGTATCTGTTTGCCAAAAGAATGTTAAAGCCGATTCAGGAAATTTCTAACTCCGCTGCCCGCATTGGAGGGAGTGGTGATTTGAAAAAACGAATTGAGATTGGCGAGGGAAAAGATGAACTGCATCAGCTTGCAGCAGGATTCAATGAGATGTTTCAGCGTCTGGAGAATGCTTTTGAAACAGAACGCCAATTTACGGCAGATGCTTCCCATGAATTAAGGACGCCTGTCTCAGTGATTATGGCACAGTGCGAGATGTCTCTGGAAGAGACAAGAAGCAGTGAAGAATATGAGCAGGCATTGCGGACTATTCAGCGTCAGGGCAGGAAAATGTCAAAGCTGATAAATGATATGCTGGATTTTACACGCCTGGAGATGAGGGCGGAAAGTTATGTGCGGGAGTTAGTCGATATGACAGAGCTTGTGCAGTCTGTGTGCTTTGATATGGCGATGATAAAAGAGAAAGATATTTCCCTTAATTATGAGGCTGAGGCTGATATAAAGGTTTACGGAAACCGCAAACTTCTCCAGCGTCTGCTGATTAACTTAATTACCAATGCTTATCGCTATGGGAGGGAAAACGGTTTTATTTTTATCAGCCTGAAGCGGAAGGGACAGAAGGTGGAGCTTTCCGTTGCAGATAACGGAACAGGTATTGCTGAGGGGGAGCAGCAGAAAATTTTTCAGCGTTTTTATCAGGCAGATAATTCTCATTCCGGTATCGGTACTGGTTTGGGGCTGTCGATGGCTTATGAGATTGTAAAGTTTCATGGCGGAGAGATACACGTGGAGAGTAAACTGGGAAAAGGAAGTACATTTTTAGTAGATTTTAATATATAATTTGTTGATTCTAATGTTATTCTAATGTTTTTCAGGTATAATAGGAAACATCAAATATATTGTTAGAGAGGAGGCTGACATGGAAAGTCAGAAATCATTTTTTGAAACACCGAAGAAAGCATTTATATTTGTTGTATGTTTGCTGGCAGCGCTGTCTGTGTTCATCATTGGCACAACGTTTGCTGTGACAGCGATAGTGTCTTCAAATAAGCGGACAGAAAATAAAACGGACAATTATGTTTTTCAGAAAGAGAGAAGTGTAAATAATAGCGCTGCAGCTAAAAGTCAGGATATGCCGGTTGTCGAAGACGACACTACGATGATGGTAGAGGAGCCTCTTGCAGGGGACAGCAATTTGTCAGACCAGTCTAACGCTGCCGGCCTGGACATGGAGGTTGAGGAGGCAAAGACTATTGCTGTCAACCATGCAGGTTTTTCTGTTTCAGATGTGAGTTTTTCCAAAACAAAGCTGGAAAAGGAACATGGAACAATGGTATATGAGATTGAGTTCTATAAAGACGGCATGGAATATGAATATGAGATTAATGCTGAAACTGGCGAGATTATCAAAGCTGAAGCCGATAGGGATGACTGAGAAGGAGGAATATCAAATGGGAAAATGTAAAATGTTGGGAGCAGTGATTTTATCATTCTGCCTTATGGTTACGAGCGTTTGTTTTATGCCGCGGACAGTGCAGGCGAAAGAGATTACTTCTGTCAGGCAGGTGAAAAAGCTGGCAAAGAAACAGGTTAAAGGCGCCAAGGTTGTCAAAGTGGACATGGATTATGAAAGTGGGAAATTAGTCTTCGAGGCTGAGTTAAGGAAAGGAAAAAAGGAATATAATCTTACTTACCGAGCCTCCGATTCAAAGCTGATTAGCTATGAATGGGAGATAGAATCCTGGCATATATCTAACGGCAGAGGAAATATTATCAGTGAAGGAAAAGCCAGGAAGCTGGCGAAAAAGCAGGTAAAGAATGCATCCATTACCAGCATAGTGAGGAAACGCAGCGATGGTATTGATATCTACAAGGTGAAGATGAAAACCAGCAAGAAGAAATATGAACTGAAGCTTCACGCACGTACCGGAAAAGTGTTGGAGTATGAGTGGAAGCTGGTTACGAAGAAAGACAATAACAAGGGTTATATAGGGGAAGAGAAAGCCAAAGCCATTGCCCTTAATAAGGTTGGTTCCGGCACAGTGGTAAAGGTTGAGTTCGATAATGACGATGGAACGCCGGTTTATGATGTGGAGATTGTCAAAGGCGAACTTGAATATGAAGTGAAAATTCATGCCAAGACGGGCAAAATCTTGAAGTTTGAAATGGAAAGCATTTATGATTAAGGAGAAAATAAATTTGCCGGAAGCTTTTTGCCAGAGGATGCGAGAGTTTCTGGGGGATGAAGCGGAGGAATTTTTTGCTTCCTATGCAAAAGAGAGGGAATATGGTCTTCGCTATAACCCTTTAAAATTTAAGACCAAAAATGAATTTGAGGCAAAGCTGCAAAAGGAACTGGGGTACTCATTGTCCCCGGTTTCTTGGTGTACAGAAGGGTATTATTATGACAGGCAAATGCAGCCAGGCAAACATCCCTGGCATGAGGCAGGCGCGTATTATATTCAGGAGCCGAGCGCAATGTCGGCGGTGGAATTGTTGGAGCCGGCGCCGGGGGGTAAAATCTGTGATTTATGTGCGGCTCCTGGGGGTAAGACGACCCAGATTGCAGGAAAAATGCTTGGTCAGGGACTTCTGGTAGCGAATGAATTTTACAGCAGCCGGGCAAAGGCGCTTGCGCAGAATGTGGAGCGGCTGGGTATTGCCAATACAGTGGTACTGAATGAGACTACCGGGCATCTGGCAGAGGTTTTTCCGGAATTTTTTGACCAAATCCTTGTAGATGCGCCGTGCTCCGGGGAAGGGATGTTTCGCAAAGAGCCGCAGGCAGTAGGGGAGTGGAGCCTTGATAATGTTGCATTATGTGCCGGACGGCAGCAGGACATTTTAGGACATGCGGCGAAAATGTTAAAGCCCCAGGGTGTATTGGTTTATTCTACATGTACGTTTGCGCCGGAGGAGAATGAGCAGAATATTAACCTATTTCTGCAAATGCACCCGGAATTTTCCCTGGAAAAATTTTGCCGGTTATGGCCTCATAAGCTGCGGGGAGAGGGGCATTTTCTGGCGCGTCTTAGGAAAGAAGGCATAGCCGATGAGCCAGATAAAGCTTGTGGGGATGATATGGCAGGAAAGCAGCGTCAGAAACGCCGTGCTTCCAAAGATAAGGAGGCGGTGAGGGTGGAAGCGGCAGCTGCCGGCTTTCGCAGATTTCAGGAGGAAGCGCTGCAGATTGATTTGCAGGAAAAGCTTTGTGGAAAGTATGTTTTATTTGCGGATGAACTTTATCTGCTGCCGGAGCAGATGATTCAGTTATCTGGTTTGAAGGTTGTGCGTGCCGGGCTTCATCTTGGTACCTGCAAGAAGAATCGTTTTGAGCCTTCCCACGCATTGGCGTTGTACCTGCAGCCGGAGGAGGCAAGTCGGTCCGTTGAATTAGCAGACGAAAATGAAGGAGCTATGCGCTATCTCCATGGGGAGACAGTGTCCTGCGACAGCGGGCTGAAAGGATGGACACTGGTGTGTGTGGACGGGCTTTCCCTGGGCTGGGGGAAGGCGAATAATGGAGTGGTGAAAAATCATTATCCTAAGGGGCTGCGAATTTGTTACTAAAATTTGAGGAAAAAGATTTGCCATTTTAGGCGATTGCGGATAGAATAGAAAATAGATTTAGGAAAAAGGAGAAATAATATGGATTACAGAGCATATTTGAAAAATCATCCAGATAAAGAAGGGCGTTACGGAGAATACGGCGGCGCCTACCTGACAGAGGAATTAAAGCCGGCGTTTGAGGAGATTACGGAGGCATATCAGACTATCTGCCATTCGTCGCAGTTTATCAGCGAACTTCGGAGAATCCGCCGTGAATTTCAAGGCAGGCCAACGCCTGTTTACCATTGTGAGCGGTTGTCAAGGCAGATTGGCAACTGCCAGATTTACCTCAAACGTGAAGACCTGAATCATACCGGGGCACATAAGCTGAATCACTGCATGGGCGAGGGCCTTTTGGCAAAGTTTATGGGTAAGAAGCGCCTGATTGCAGAGACGGGCGCTGGACAGCACGGTGTTGCGCTTGCCACGGCGGCGGCATATTTCGGGCTGGAATGTGAAATTCATATGGGTGAGGTGGATATTGCCAAACAGGCGCCCAATGTAACACGTATGAAAATTCTCGGAGCGAAAGTAGTTCCTGTTACGGCAGGGTTGAAGACCTTGAAAGAGGCGGTAGACTCGGCGTTTGAGTCTTACGCCCGAAATTACAGGGATTCCATCTACTGTATCGGTTCTGCTTTGGGTCCCCACCCATTCCCGTTGATGGTGCGCGATTTTCAGTCCGTTGTAGGTTATGAGGCGCGGGACCAGTTTAAGGAAATGACAGGGATTGACCCGGATGTCGTCTGCGCCTGTGTGGGCGGCGGCAGCAATTCCATCGGCATGTTTATTCCGTTTTTAAATGACCCGGTGGAAATAGTCGGCATAGAACCTTTGGGCAGGGGAGAGAAGCTGGGGGACCATGCGGCTTCCATGAAATATGGTGAGCGCGGGGTGATGCATGGGTTTGACAGCATCATGCTCAAAGATGAGAACGGCGAGCCGGCGCCGGTGTATTCCATTGCCAGCGGTCTTGATTATCCTTCGGTAGGACCAGAGCACGCTTATCTGCATGACATTGGCAGGGTACAGTATGAGACGGTAAGTGATGATGAGGCCATGGAGGCATTTTTCAAGCTGTCACGTTATGAGGGCATTATCCCGGCAATCGAGAGTTCCCATGCTGTTGCCTATGCCATGAGAAAGGCAGGGGAGATGGGACAGGGATCCATTCTTGTAAACTTAAGCGGCAGGGGAGATAAGGACATTGATTATGTTGTAGAACACTATGGCTATGGGGAGAAATTTGTCTAAGGAGGTTTTTATGGACAGGAGAAGAGGAAGGGTAACAATACCGACAGATTTAGACGTGATTCCACAGACACTTGAACTGATGAAGCAGTGGGGCGCAGATGCAGTTCGTGACTGTGATGGCACAGACTTTCCACAGGAACTAAAAGATGTGGATGGCAAAATTTATTCCACGTATTATACGACCAGAAAGGATAATGCGTGGGCACAGGCAAATCCTGAGGAAATCCAGCAGATGTATGTGATGACTCCTTTCTATACGGCAACAGCGGATGAATTGCGGATTCCGTTGATGCGCGGGCTTTATCCGGACATGCTAAAGCCGAATACCAGGGATGATATTACCCGCTGGTGGGAGGTCATGGACAGAACAACCGGCGAGATAGTGCCTGCCGGGCAGTGGAATTATGACGAACAGTCCGGGGAAGTGGCAGTTAAGGCGGAATCTTTCCACGATTATACCGTGAGTTTCCTTGCCTATATAATCTGGGACCCGGTGCATATGTACAATGCAGTGACAAACGACTGGCAGGATGTGGAGCATCAGCTTACGTTTGACGTCCGCCAGCCCAAGACTCATGCATTTACCATGGAGCGGCTGCGCAGGTTTATTGAAGAGCATCCTTATGTGAACGTGTTGAGGTTTACGACATTTTTCCACCAGTTTACATTAATTTTTGATGAGCAGGCACGGGAAAAATATGTGGATTGGTATGGGTATTCCGCTTCGGTCAGCCCATATATCCTGGAGCAGTTCGAGCGCGAAGCGGGCTATAAGTTCCGTCCGGAGTATATTATTGACCAGGGATATTACAATGGGCAGTACCGAATTCCATCCAGGGAGTATCAGGATTTTCAGGCATTCCAGCGCAGGGAAGTGGCAAAGATTGCCAAAGAGATGGTGGACATTACCCATGAGTGCGGCAAGGAAGCGATGATGTTTTTGGGCGACCACTGGATTGGCACGGAACCGTTTTTGGAAGAATTTGCCTCGATTGGCTTGGATGCAGTGGTTGGAAGCGTGGGAAATGGCTCTACGCTGCGTCTAATCAGTGACATTGAAGGTGTAAAATATACCGAAGGCCGTCTGCTGCCGTATTTCTTCCCGGATACTTTCTGCGAAGGAGGGGACCCGGTCAAAGAGGCGAAGGTCAATTGGGTGACGGCGCGCCGGGCAATTTTAAGAAAGCCCATTGACCGTATAGGGTACGGCGGTTATCTCAAACTTGCGCTTGATTTTCCCGAATTTATAGAATATGTGCAGAGCGTATGCGATGAATTCCGGGAACTTTATGATAACGTCAAAGGCTGTGTGCCGTATTGCGTAAAAAAGGTTGCAGTCTTAAACTGCTGGGGCAAAATGCGCGCCTGGGGTTGCCATATGGTACACCATGCACTCTATCAGAAACAGAATTATTCTTACGCAGGGGTAATTGAAGCTTTATCCGGAGCTCCTTTTGATGTGGAATTTCTTAGCTTTGAGGATATCAAACAGCAGCCGGAGATATTAAGCGACATTGACGTGTTAATCAACGTCGGCGGGGCGGATACCGCGCATTCCGGCGGGGAATGGTGGTGTGATACGGCGGTTGTGACGGCAATCAAGAAATTTATCTATGGCGGCGGCGGCATCATCGGTGTGGGTGAGCCCAGCGCCCATCAGGCAAATGGACGGTTTTTCCAGCTGGCAAATGTGTTTGGCGTGGAGGAAGAGCGTGGCTTTACCCTGGGTTATGATAAGTATAATTGGCAGGAGCATAAGCATTTTATTACCGAGGACTGCGGCGGAGACATTGACTTTGGTGAGTGCCAGAGGAACATTTATGCTCTGGAAGGGACAAAAGTGCTCTCTCAGCATGAGAAAGAGGTGCAGCTTGCAGTCAATGAATTTGGTCAGGGGCGCGCGGTGTATCTGGGCGGACTTCCATATAGTTTTGAGAACAGCCGGCTTTTGTACCGTGCGATTCTCTGGAGCGTACATGGCGAGGAGGAACTGCATCAATGGTTCAGCAGCAATTACAACGTGGAAGTGCATGCTTATCCTGAGAATAAGAAATTCTGTGTGGTAAATAACACTTATGAGCCGCAGGAAACGGTTGTGTATAAAGGAGATGGAAATAGTTTTTCGGTAGATTTACAGGCGAACCAGATTATCTGGTATGAGATTTAGTCAGAAAAAGAGCGGATGCCTTGAACAACCGTTGTGGTAACCAGGGCATCCGCCGTTTATTTTCTGTAACTTACTGCAGGGTGTTATTTTAATATCTTACGGAAATTCTTCTTGCCCTTCTTGAGCACCATGCCGTCAGCAAATACATCTGCACTGTAAACGGTCTTGATATCAGTCACCTTTTCCCCATCGACAGTGACGCCGCCCTGCTCTACGGCGCGTCGTGCTTCGGAGCGAGAGGGGGTCAGCCCGGATTTGACCAGAAGGGACAGGATATCGACAGCGCCCTCGGTAAAATCTTCCTCCGTCAGGGTCACGGATGGCATATCAGCGGCGTTTCCGCTGGAAAACAGGGCTTTCGCGGATTCCTGCGCCTTGGCAGCTTCTTCTTCTCCATGTACCAGTTTTGTCAGTTCATAGGCAAGGATTTCTTTGGCCTGATTAAGCTGTGCGCCTTCCCAGGAATCCATCTTATCAATTTCTTCTAAAGGCAAAAACGTCAGCATACGGATACATCTGAGGACGTCGGCGTCTGCGACATTGCGCCAGTACTGATAGAAATCGAAAGGCGAGGTCTTATTGGGGTCAAGCCATACTGCCCCGGACTGGGTCTTGCCCATTTTCTTGCCTTCAGAATTCAGGAGCAAAGTAATCGTCATTGCGTAAGCGTTTTTGCCAAGCTTGCGGCGAATCAGTTCGGTACCGCCTAACATGTTGCTCCACTGGTCGTCGCCGCCGAACTGCATGTTGCAGCCATATTTCTGGAACAAAGCATAGAAATCGTAGCTCTGCATAATCATATAGTTGAATTCAAGGAAGCTCAGTCCTTTTTCCATGCGCTGTTTGTAACATTCTGCGGTCAGCATACGGTTTACAGAGAAATGCGGTCCTACCTCACGCAGGACTTCGATGTAGTTCAAATCCATGAGCCAGTCTGCATTGTTGACCATCAGGGCTTTTCCTTCGGAAAAGTCGATAAACTTGCTCATCTGCTCTTTGAAACAGTCGCAATTGTGCTGAATCGTTTCAGTAGTCATCATCTGGCGCATGTCCGTTCTCCCGGATGGGTCGCCAATCATGCCCGTGCCGCCGCCGATTAAGGCGATAGGCTTGTTGCCTGCCATCTGCAGACGTTTCATCAGGCACAGAGCCATGAAATGTCCTACATGGAGGCTGTCAGCGGTGGGGTCGAAACCGATGTAAAAGGTTGCCTTACCGTTGTTTATCAATTCTTTAATCTCTTCTTCGTCTGTCACCTGGGCAATCAGTCCCCGGGCAACAAGTTCATCATATATCTTCATTGTCTTTCCTCCTCGTATTGAATGAAAATTATAGGTAAAAAAGAGGAATTTGTCAAGAGCGGGGGCATTATTTTTGATATTCAGCCGATATATTTGTTTTAAAAATATAATATCTGTGGTATGCTTAATAGTAGCGGTCTGCAGAAGAAAAGTATACAGGAAAACAGAAAGAAAGCGAGGAAGACTATTTGGAATATGTGCTACTCATAGCGGGATTTGTGTTGTTGATAAAGGGGGCAGATTTTTTTGTGGATGGAAGCGCCAGCGTTGCGCAAAAGATGAGAATATCTTCTATGGTTATCGGTCTGACTGTGGTGGCAATGGGCACGAGCGCGCCGGAGTGTGCAGTCAGCATTGCAGCGTCTTTCCGGGGAGATAATGCTGTGGCGATCAGCAATGCGGTTGGTTCTAACATTTTTAATTTGCTGATAGTATGCGGCGTCTGTTCCGTTATTGCTCCGCTTCATGTTAAAGCAGGAACCTTGAAGAAGGAGTTCCCGATTTCTATAGCAGCGGCATTTGCCCTTGTGGCATTAGGTTATCTGGGCATGGAAATCGGCAGGGTGGACGGACTGCTTATGATAGCTGGGTTTGTTGTGTTTCTGGTATGGCTGGTAAGAGCAGCAAAAAGAGAGCAGAATGGACAGCAGACGGATGGGCAGGGAGGCAAAAGCCTGAGCGCGGTAAGGTGTTTTTTGTATATTGTGGGAGGAATTGCGGCGATTGTGGCAGGAGGAGACCTTGTTGTGGATTCTGCTACAGCTATTGCCGAAAATTTTGGGCTGAGCCAGAACTTGATAGGGCTTACAATTGTGGCAATGGGAACTTCCTTGCCTGAGTTAGTCACTTCTGTTGTGGCGGCGAAGAAAGGTGAGACGGATATGGCAATCGGCAACGTGATAGGTTCCTGTATTTTTAATATCCTATTGGTGTTAGGAATTGCCGGGGCAATCAGCCCTATGGAAGTCTTGATGGAGAATATTATTGATGTTATAATTTTGATTGGAATAAGCGCAGTTACCTGGATTTTTGCATGGACCGGCAAACAGGTCGGCCGCGTGGAAGGAGCGGTAATGGCGGCTGTTTATGCTGTATATATGGGTTACATCTGTGTGAGGTAAGGGAGCAGAAAAGGAGTTGGCGCCAGCAGAGTCTGGCTGCAGAATTATCAGTGAGGAAGAGACATGGACTTATGAGACATAGAACAAAATCTGCAGGAAACTATAATAAAATATAAACATATAAGGAGGAACACTATGGATTTTTTTGGAAAATTAGGAGAGACACTCACAGAGACAGGAAAGGACGTATCACAGAAAGTAACAGACTTGACAGAAATCACGAAACTTAAGATGGAGATTCGCAGTAAGGAAGATTCTGTGCGCCGACAGTTTACGGAGATTGGAAAGCAGTATTATGAATTGCACAAGGATGATGCAGAACCGTTGTTTGAGGAAATCTCTTTAATCAATGAGACATTACAGAAGATTGAAGAGTTGAGAGGCGAGGTTGCGGAGCGCAAAGGCAAGAAGATTTGTCCGTCCTGCGGAGCGCCAAATGATGCGGAGGCCTCTTTCTGTAATAAGTGCGGGACAAAATGTGAAACTGTTTGTGAAGAGGATGTGAGTACGGAGGAGACAGTTGAGGATGTGGCAGTCAATTTGCAAAAAGAGGCCGCAGAGAACGAGGAAACAGATTTATAGGAAGGCAGCAAGCATACATGCCAGGCACGTTAAAGCACAAGGACGAGTGCACAGCAATTGAAACTCGGCAGACATATTGTATTAAGGAGAGTGATATGAGATGAGAGAAAAGAATCATAAGCAGATTGGAAAGGAATCCATGTCAGGGAGGCATCCTATCAGGCAGCAGTTGTTGGCCGTGCTTCTTGGCTTGTGCCTGGCAGTTGTGTCAATCCCTGTCTCGCAAATTGGATATTCCGTTCAGGCGGCGGAGCGGTTGGAATATACCCAAAATATTGATTTATCCAGAGAGGTGAGCGGACAGGAGTCTTTAAAATATAACCGCAACCTGGGGCAGGTCCCTGTAACATCAGATAATGGGAAAACGGATAAGAGCGGCGGCGAGCCGGAGAACAGCGGCAAAAAGAAAAACATACAGAAAGTGAAGACCTTGGAGGAAGAAACGGCTGCGGTGTTTGCGGACGATTCAGGACTGTCTGAGACACCAAAAGTTCCTGGCTGTGGGATAGTGAGTGAGGATGTCACCTGGGAGGTTCTCGGAACTTTGACGGATGGAGAACTGATTGTTATGCCGGGGGTTACCCTGACAATAACACAACCGGTGATAATTGGTGGGAGCGTCACTATCAAGGG
>CAJUHY010000026.1 GCA_910585895.1 uncultured Lachnospiraceae bacterium | reverse complement strand
GGTGACCATCATGCATGACAAGAAGAATGTAGGTCCTGTGGAACTTGCTACCGTTTCGTTTGGACAGTCTTTTCAGATTACGCCCATGCAGCTGATGGCAACAGTTTCTTCCTTAATTAATGGAGGCAACAGGATTACTCCGCACTTTGGCGTTTCGGTGAGGAATGACCAGGGAGAGTTAGTAGAGAATTTGAGTTATCCTGTAAAGGAGGGAATTGTCAGCAACGATACTTCAGCAGTCCTGCGCAATGTGCTGGAAAAAGTAGTATCTGAGGGAAGTGGTAAGAATGCTAAAATAGAGGGGTATACTATAGGAGGGAAAACCGCGACTTCGCAGACATTACCGCGAAGCGCGAATAAATATATATCTTCTTTCCTGGGATTTTCGCCTGCTGAAAATCCACAGGTGCTGGCGCTTTGTATTATCAACAATCCACAGGGAATCTACTATGGCGGAACCATTGCGGCTCCGGTAGTGCAGGAAATTTTTACAAATATTCTGCCGTATCTGGGCATTGAGAGACAGGAAGCAGCAGAAGATGACAGCGAAGAACAAGGGAACAATGGACAGTAAAAGCACGGTGGGGACACCGTAGAGATGAAGAGGTGTAAAGAAAATGGCGCAGACAGTGATAATTCCGGTATTGATTTCTTTTGCAATTACGGCGGTTTTAGGACCGGTAGTGATTCCGCTATTAAGAAAACTGAAAGTAGGGCAGACGGAGAGGGAGGAACTTGAATCCCATCAGAAGAAGCAGGGCACGCCTACTATGGGCGGGCTGATGATACTTGCAGGCATTGTAGCCACGGCTGTCATCTACATGAAGGATTATCCGCGGATTATGCCCATTTTATTTGTGACGGTTGGTTTTGGGATTATCGGGTTTCTGGATGACTACCTGAAAGTAGTGCTGCGACGTTCAGACGGTTTGCTTCCCTGGCAGAAGATGCTTGGACAGATTTTGGTTACCGGAGTATTCAGTTTTTACATGTATTTTTATACCGATGGCGCAGACAGGGCGTTGATTCCCTTTACCGGCGGCTTTGAGGACGGATATTATCTGAATCTGGGCTGGCTGGCAATTCCAGTAATGTTTCTGGCAATTCTCGGAACAGTAAACGGAGCCAATTTTACCGATGGCTTAGACGGTCTGGCTTCGAGCGTTACCGTGCTGATTGCTACGTTCTTTTCGGTGGTAGCTATTGGTACGGACAGTGGAATTGAACCTATCACCTGTGCTGTGGTAGGTGCGCTTCTGGGATTTTTGCTGTTTAATGTATATCCGGCAAGTGTGTTTATGGGAGATACCGGTTCCCTTGCGCTGGGAGGGTTTGTAGCGGCTACAGCGTATGTGCTGCAGATGCCGATTTTTATCTTGATTGTGGCGATGATTTACTGGATAGAGCTTCTATCCGTTATGATACAGGTCACTTATTTCAAAAAGACCGGCGGCAAGCGGATTTTTCGTATGGCGCCTATTCATCACCATTTTGAATTGGGCGGCTGGTCCGAGACAAGGGTGGTGGCTGTATTTTCCATTATTACGGCTATTTTATGCCTGGTAGGTATCTTGGCGTTATAGCAAGAAACGGCAGTTGGTTTGTAGGAACAGGAGATTTTAGAAAATGGAGAAAGTATTACAGTTGGAAGGGAAAAAAATCTTGGTGTTTGGTACGGGGCTCAGCGGAATTGCCGCCGCCGAGCTTTTGATACGCCATGGCATTTCCATTATACTCTATGACGGAAATGATAAGCAGAAAGAAGAAGATATTCGGCAAAAATTCCCCAAATTAAAGAATACAGAAATTATTCTGGGGGCGTTGCCGAAATCGGTGATGGAGGAGTGTGAGATTGCGGTTTTAAGCCCAGGCGTTCCTACAGACCTTGAGGAAGTTAAGCAGATGCGCGGCAAGGGAATACATATCTGGGGAGAGATTGAACTTGCCTACATATTTGAGCGAGGGAAAGTCCTTGCAGTGACCGGGACAAATGGGAAGACGACAACGACATCACTTTTGGGAGAAATTATGAAACATGCGGCTTTGGAGGCAGAGAATGCTGGAGATACAGGGATTTCCAAGGTGGAAGTTGTAGGAAATATTGGCATCCCTTATACGAGTGTCGTAGAGAATACGGATGAAAGGTCAGTGACGGTGGCAGAAATCAGCAGTTTTCAGCTGGAGACGGTGCATACGTTCTGCCCGCAGGTTTCAGCTATTTTGAACATTACGCCGGACCATCTGAACCGTCATCACACAATGGAAGCTTACACGCAGGCCAAAATGCAGATTGCCGCCAACCAGGGGAGGGGGCAGGTTTGCGTCCTCAATTATGAGGATTTGGCATTGCGTGAGTTTGCGGGAAAGACAGAGGCCCAGACAGTGTTTTTCAGCAGCAGGCAGAAATTGCCGCAGGGCATGTACCTGGATGGAGAAGAGATTATCTGGGCATGGGGTGGCGCAGAAACATCTGTGTGTAATACTGGGCAGCTGCAGCTGATTGGCAAGCATAATTATGAAAATGTGATGGCGGCTGCAGCTATGGCAATCATGTATGGCGTTCCCCTAGAGAAGATAAGGGAAGCCCTCATTCGTTTTACGGCAGTTGCGCATAGGATAGAGTATGTGGTTACGAAGCGGGGCGTACGTTTTTATAATGATTCCAAGGGGACCAATCCTGATGCGGCAATTCAGGCAATCCGTGCGATGAAATGGCCGACACTGCTGATCGGCGGCGGTTACGATAAGGATTCGGAGTATGAGGACTGGATACAAGCATTTGACGGAAAAGTCAGGAAGTTTGTCTTATTAGGGGCTACCAGAGAAAAAATCAGGGATACCGCGATTCGGTTGGGATTTCCTGAGAAAGATATTATCTTGGCAGGAAGCCTGAGGGAGGCAATAGATATTTGTTATGAAAATGCAGTGAGCGGGGATGCGGTGCTTCTGTCGCCGGCCTGCGCAAGCTGGGGAATGTTTGACAATTATGAACAGCGGGGAGATATGTTTAAGGAAATGGCAAGAACATTAAAAGAATAAAGAATAATTTAGGGGTGCTGGTATGGACAGAATGCAAAGGACTGACCAAAGACAAAGAAGTATCCGATATTTTGACTACAGCCTGTTGCTGATAGTATGTTTTTTAGTTTGCTTCGGGCTGGTGATGCTTTACAGTACAAGTTCGTACAACGGACAGGTCAAATTTGCGGATAGCGCCTACTATTTGAAAAAGCAGTTACTTGCAGATGTACTGGGAATTGCCGTAATGGCAATGATAGCGAAAATTGATTATCGTATCTGGAGCAGTTTCTGGTTCCTGGCGTATGCGGCAGCGTTCGGGATGTGTACGCTGGTATTATTTGTGGGGCAGGAACTGAACGGCGCCAAGCGCTGGCTGAAACTAGGTCCTCTTAGCTTCCAGCCTTCCGAGATGGCGAAAGTGGCAATTATTATTTTTCTGGCAACGCTTATCAGCCGTATGCCTAAGCAGATGGGCAAATTTTCTGCATTAATTAAGGTAATGCTGTTAGTGATGCCTATGGTAGTGATTGTGGCATCAGAAAATCTCAGTACAGCGATTATTATTTTGGGGATTGCAATCTGTCTGGTGTTTGTGGCAAGTCCCAAATATATGCAGTTTATTGTAATGGGAGGCGTGGTGGTTGTATTTGGCGCTGCATTTATCATGCTGGAGTCATACCGCGCCGAACGTCTGAAAATCTGGCTGGAGCCAGAAAAATATGAAAAGGGTTACCAGACGCTGCAGGGATTGTATGCTATCGGTTCCGGCGGCCTTTTCGGAAAAGGCATGGGCGCCAGTATGCAGAAGCTTGGGTTTGTGCCGGAGGCGCAGAACGATATGATTTACTCGATTATCTGTGAAGAATTGGGGCTGTTTGGGGCAGTATGCGTGATTTTGCTGTTTTTTGTGCTGATTTGGCGATTTATGGTTATTGCCAACAACGCGCAGGACTTGTATGGAGCGCTGATAGTGACTGGGGTGCTGGCCCATATTGCTATTCAGGTCATTTTAAATATTGCGGTGGTAACCAATACCATACCGAATACGGGAATTTCTCTGCCGTTTATCAGTTATGGAGGTACATCCGTGGCATTTCTGCTGGCGGAAATCGGTCTGGTGTTAAGCGTATCCAGAGGAATACGGCTGGAGGAATAAAGTATGGAAAAAGATAGAAGAAGACGGAAAGGGAAAAGGAAAGCAGCTGGGCTTGTTTTCCTTTTTCTCCTGCTGGTTCTGGGGTTGGGGTCTCTCATCGCAGTGAAATTATTCACTGTGGAGAAGGTTGTCGTAGAAGGTAGCGAGCTTTATCCAGAGGAAGCGATTGAACAGTGGCTGCTGAATGATGAATATTCCTGGAACAGCCTGTATGTGTTTTTTAAATATAAATTTCAGGAGCCGGAGGACCTGGCTTTCGTGGAGTCGGCGGATGTGTCGTTAGAACCGCCGCATACGCTGAAAGTCACAATACATGAAAAGGAGCTGAGAGGGCGTATCTACATTGATTCGATGGGACAGAACGCCTACTTTGACAAAGAGGGCATGGTGGTTGAGATGTCCTCGGAGGAGATAGCTGGGGTACCGAAGATTACAGGTATGGATGTGGAGCAGATTGTATTGAATGAGAAGCTGCCTATCAAAGGAAACAGCGTATTGAAAAACCTGCTGTCTCTCACACAGATATTGAAAAAATATGAGTTGGCGCCTAAAAGCATCAAATACGGCGCAGAGGGGACATATACGCTTAAGTTTGGCAAAATTTCAGTCAGATTGGGACAAGCAGAGGATTTTAATGATAAAATATCAAGGCTCTCTAAGATTTTGCCCAAGCTTGACGGTCAGAAAGGTACGCTGCATTTGGAGAGCTGGTCGGAAAACACTACGGACATAACCTTTGAGAAGAGCAATTAAAAAAAACGAACGAATTTCAAATTTCTTATTGATTAATTACCGAAAAAATTATACTATAGTAGAAGAGTTAAAATGTCGGTGATTATGCCGAGACATAACTAAGTTTAGATAATTGTCCGGGAAACGGAGGAATTTTAAATAATAACGGATTTGGACGAGTGGAAATTTTGATATAGAATAAAAGGAGGAAGGACCTTGCTTGAAATAATGACAGCTGGCATGGAGTCCAGTGCAAAAATCATCGTGATTGGTGTAGGCGGAGCCGGAAATAATGCGGTGAATAGAATGATAGAGGAAAATATCGGGGGTGTGGAGTTTATCGGGGTCAATACAGATAAACAGGCGCTTACCTTGTGTAAAGCTCCCACATTGATACAGATAGGCGAGAAGCTTACCAAGGGACTTGGAGCAGGCGCTCAGCCGGAAATCGGTGAGAAAGCGGCAGAAGAGAATATTGACGAACTGACGGCAGCTATTAAGGGTGCGGATATGGTGTTTGTTACCTGTGGTATGGGCGGCGGAACCGGAACAGGAGCAGCGCCGGTAGTGGCAAAGATTTCCAAAGAGATGAATATCCTGACGGTTGGCGTTGTGACAAAACCGTTTAAGTTTGAGGCAAAAGCACGTATGGTGAACGCCATGGGCGGCATTGAGCGTTTAAAGGAGAGTGTGGATACGCTGATTGTTATCCCTAATGACAAGCTTCTGGAGATTGTGGACAGGCGTACTACGATGCCGGATGCCTTGAAGAAAGCAGATGAAGTATTGCAGCAGGCGGTACAGGGAATTACGGACCTGATTAACGTACCGGCCTTGATTAATCTGGACTTTGCAGATGTGCAGACAGTTATGAAGGACAAGGGAATGGCGCATATCGGTATCGGTCTTGCCAAGGGCGATGACAAGGCAACGGAAGCTGTTAAGCTTGCAGTATCGAGTCCATTGCTGGAGACTACCATTACAGGGGCTTCCCACGTTATTATCAATATTTCCGGTGATATTTCCCTGATGGATGCCAATGATGCAGCCAGTTATGTGCAGGATTTGGCAGGAGACACTGCAAATATTATTTTTGGTGCGAAATATGATGAAAGCATGGCGGATGAAGCGATTATCACGGTGATTGCGACTGGTCTTGAGGATGTGGCGGCAGCGCCTAAGGTGATGCCGAATATGAAGTATTCTCAGACAATGCCGAGCCGCACAGCGACTACAGCCAGAACGGCCAGCACCTTAGGGATGGGAACTACGGCACGTCCTACGTCTCCATATGGAACGACTACAGCGCCTTCTGCCGGAACATCTTTTGGGACAGCCTCTTCCGGTATGGGAATGCCAAGACCCAAGAGACCGGAGAGCAGTGTACAAGAGCGCGATATTAAGATTCCGGAGTTTTTGAAGAACACAAGGAAATAGTCGGATACATAGGGTGGACGAATTACATTGTAAGTAAGCAGTGGGATAACATATGCAGAAAATGAAGAGTATTGATGATATAACTCAAATTTCTTACCAGAATAATTGCCTGTTCATCTTGCTGTGGGATTTTATCCTGCAGCAAGTGAATGGCTGAATCTGTGTGAGGTTTGAGTTATATTTTTTATAATCAGTTAAACCGCTATGGAATGTCAGTGGTCTGGGTCTCTGGGAGTTCCCGATATTAAAAAGGAGAAAATTATGGGGAAAGTACAGTCGATGAAAAATGAAGAAAAACTTGTAAATAATATCATGTTTATGTATATTTTGGGAGTTGCTGTTTCTGGTTGGGGATTTGTTATGCTGGTACTAAATGGAGGGGTGCGGGAATGCGTGTTTTTGTTAACCGGGGTAGGTGCAATACTGACCAAGGTGTTTGAAAAACAGTTAGGGAGCAGGGCAAAGTACGTATACGCCTGCATTCCTCCCGTCATAGGCGCTGTTACAGCGGCGGTCAGCAATACGAACGACAGCGCTGGCTATGTGTGCCTGACACATTATTATTTCGTGGCTACATTATTATTGGTTCCGTATTATAACAAGAAGATTCTCAGGGTAAGCGTGATTGTGACGATTGCAGTGAATACTGTGATGATGGTTATATTTCCGGCGGGCTTTTTGAAACTGCATCATCCGATAGGCTGGTTTTTTACGGCGGTTGTCTATCTGGTGTTGTTTGCTGCCTGCAATTTTATCGTTCACCGTACAACATCATTGTTTACAGTAGTAGAAGATAAAGGGACGGAAGTGGAAAACGTTCTGGAATCTGTGCAGACACTCTCAGATAAGCTTAATCGTGCAGGAATGGCTCTTATGCAGATTTCTGATAACGAAAGCGCAGCCGCTGAGGAGTTAGCAGCAACAATGAACAGTTGGTGGAGACCAGCAGTATGCTGGGCAGCAGGACAGATGAGAGCATGAGCAATCTAGGGGAACTGAGAGAATGGGAAACGGTTGTCGCCGACAATGTTGCTAAGGTGGAGTTTACTTCTAAGGATTTGCTGGATAAGTCTTTGGAGAGTGAAAAGCTGTTAAATAATCTACATCAAATCAATGGTGAAGTGTCAGATTCCATGAAGCTTACGATAGAGGTAGCGCAGAAATTGTCTGCTGCCGTTGAGGAAATAGGGGTTACGTTGAATTTGATAAGCGACATTTCATCTTCTACTAATTTATTGGCATTGAATGCTTCCATAGAAGCGGCAAGAGCGGGAGAGGCAGGAAGAGGCTTTGCAGTGGTTGCAACTGAGGTGGGCAGCCTTGCAAACAGTACGCAGGAATCATTGAGAGTGGTTGAGGCAGTTATTGAGCGGGTACAGCAGAATGTCAGGGAAATTACAGCGCAAGTAGAGGAGAATTCCACCAAATTAGGGGAACAGAGCGAATATTTTGCACATGTATTTAAAAGCCTGCGTGATATGACGGCATTGCTTAATGTTTCCGTCGAGGCGATTCAGACAATGGGAGATACATACAGTAAGCAGTCAGAAGTCATTGAAAGGACGGTATCGATTAACGAGGGCATTGCGGAGAGTATCAGAAGTGAAAATGAACAGTTTAATACCATCAATAACATGGCGGAGAGTAATGCAAATGATACAGCCGAGGTAGCGAAACAAGCCGGTTTAATCAATGAAATGGTTGATGAGATAAGCAGGCTGCTGACGAGGGGAGATGAAGTACAAGAACAGCAAGAAGAATTATTATAAGTGATATTCATTTTATTTACAATAAGGAAAGTGTATTTTGCAGTGAAGTGGCAAACCTTGGAATATATGGCAAGGTGTCAGGTGTGGACGCATACCCGACACCTTGTTTCTGGTCTCTCACAGGGATATCCTAATGTAGGCGGGCATAGTCCGCCCTGGGGTATTCCAAGTGGGAAATCGGAGTTTAGCAGACTGCGGTTACGTTTGAGGAAATATGAAATGCTCAGTGACGCTGTTTAAGTTGTTTTCTGAAATAATCTGTCGAATTTGTTCCTTTGCTACTGGCATAAAAATACTCCTTTTCGATAAGAATTTGCATACACTAATTCTTACCAAAAAGGAGCCATTTATTTCCAAAAACATACACTAATTTACACTACCGACAAATCCTTTTTTAGATATTGAATTTCTCCACCAGTTCCACCATGGATTCGACTTGTGCTTTCTGTTCCTCGCTGACAGCAGCAGTTTCCTGTGAGGTCGCTGAATTGTTGTCAACAATCTCTGACACACGTATAATGTTTTCGTTGATTCTCTGCATATTGTGTACATCGCTTTCAAGAATGCGGGAGGTTTGTTCCATTTTCTCGGTTGCTTCTCTGGCTCCTTTCATCACTTCGTCCATATTTTCAGCGGTTTCATCCGCAATCGTAATGCCCCTCTCAACAGCCATTACAGTACGTTCAATGAGTTTGTTTGTTTCCCCGGCAGCTTTAGCGGATTCATCAGCAAGGCTTTTTACTTGATTTGCCACGATAGCGAATCCCTTTCCGGCTTCACCGGCACGAGCCGCTTCAATGGAGGCATTCAGGGATAACAGATTAGTTTCGGAGGCAATAGCCTCAATTGTGCCGATGATTTCATCAATCTCTTCAGAACATTTGCTGATTTCGCTGATGGCTTCCTTCAGTTCCTGCATTTTTGTGTTTCCAGATACCAGAACTTTGCCTGCATGGGTGGAAAGTTCCAGGGTGGAAGCAGCTTCCCTGGCGCTGTTTTCCATGCTCTTGTACATATTGTCCATCAGAGTCACCAAATCGGAGACTTTGCCGGCCTGCTCAGTGCTTCCCTCGGCCAAATCGACTGCCGCACAGGCAAGTTGTTCCGAACCGCAGTCAATCTGCTGGGAAACCTCGCGGATGGTGTTTAATGTTTCACGCATCTTGCCGCTGATTTTTATGAAGGATTCTTTAATCAGTCCAAATTCTCCTACATATTCCTGCTGCATTTCAAAGCAGTAATCGCCGTTGCCCATCTGTTCCAGGATATTTGAAATTTCCCGAATCATACCTACGATATTTTGTTTCATCAAAGAGATGGCTCCTACCATCTTGCCAACTTCGCTCTCGTCTTCTTCCAGGGCGAGGTCAGTATGAAACTGCCCTTCTGATAACAGAATCATCTGTCCGGATACTTTTATAATCGGCTCAAGCAGTTCATTTTCAGAGAATCTGACAATTTTGCGGATTTGCATAACAAGATATAAGAAGGAAGAGATGTAGAGCATTTCAATGATAATCTGGAAAAATCGCAGATTTCTTTTAGATTGATTTACTCTGGATTGTATCTTCTGTATCGCATCATTTGTCAAGGTGTTGATTTCCTGTGTGGTGTTCTCATATTCATCTCCGAAGACATAAGACATTGCTTTTTCAGTATTTCCTTGTCCGGCAAGTTTTAAGGCTTCTTCTTCCAGAGGGACTAAGCCGTTTGAGAGTTCTGCAATCTGCTTCATAAGCGCCCATTCACTGCTTTTGATGTTGTTCTTTTCCAACTCAGCCCAGGCAATGTCACGGTTTTTATCCTCATTTAATTCTCTCATATAGTCATCATAATACTTCTGCTTGCCGGTGACGGCGTAGGTCTGTACAGCGTAAGTCAGGGCTTTAGAACCGAGACGGTACTGATTCAATAATGTTGTTGTCTCAAGCTCTTCATCTGTCACGCGGGTCATTACAAACATTGTGCTTACAGACAGCAGCAGCATGAGGGCGCCTGCAATAACAGATATGACGGATTGCTTGATAATTTTCTTTAGTTGATATGATTGGCTGTGTTTTTCCATAAAAAATTCCCCCTATAAATACTTTCTTTGGTTAAAATAGCTATTCACATAATACTTTAATTTAGTGAATTCGTCAAGATGACTATTGCAATTGGTAATAGTTTTTATTGATTTGTAGAATATATCCTAATAACACTTGTCCGTATTAAAGTCGCATTCTGTAGAAGGATTTTTTGGAAAACGGACAATGGTTTGACAAAATACTCGTTTCTGTCCTTATATACTATTTTTATCAGAAATAGCAGCAATGGCAAGGAGGATGGGCGTGAAGTATGAATTGTATGCGGACATCTGGTTTGTGACGAATTTCAGTATGGATATCATTGCCCTTTGGATTGCCGGCAGGATTATGAAACAGCGCGTTCGCGTATGGAGGCTCCTGTTGGCTGGCTTTGTCGGAACGTCAGGCGCTATGTGTCTGTTCTTTTTTCTGAGTGATTACACCTGGTACCAGCTGGGTGTTCATTTTTTGGCAAATCCGCTGATGGTCTGGCTTTGTTACCGCAGCAGAAAATGGAAGCTGTTTTTTTGCCAATGGTTTTTGTCCTATTTGTCTGTGATTCTTCTGGGAGGCTTCCTGCAATGGTGCGCCGCTGGCTGGGGAGCGGGCAAGGGCTTTTGGATTTATCTGGCAGGCGCAGCGCTGTTTCTCGCGGCAGCAGAAAAAATCATGGGAAGTATTCGGCGGCAGAAGGATACGGTCTGTGAGCTTCTTCTGGTGACCAGAGCGGGCAATATTGCAGTCAAAGGATTTTTTGACACGGGAAACCTTCTCGTAGATCCAACGGTGGGGAAGCCGGTACATATTATAAGAAGAGAAATTTTGGAAGGACAGATTGAGGAAGGGCAGTTGATGACGCGCTTGATTCCATTTCATTCTCTGGGTGAGGAAAATGGAATGCTGGAGGCGGTCACCATTGAGGGAATGTACATATTAAAAGAGGAACAGCCCCTCTACCTGGAAAAGCCTGTGTTGGGGCTTGCGCGGGAGAAATTATTTCAGTACGAAAGATATGATGTAATTTTAAATGGAAGAAGTATGGAAAATTAGGAGGATGAATATGTACATAAAAATTGCAATTCCGCAGCATTTCCAATTAAAACTGATTGCCAATATCCGCAATATGTTATTGATGAAAAAAGGGGATATCCACTATATCGGAGGCGCAGAAATCTTACCGCCGCCGCTGGATGCGCGGGAGGAGAATCGCTATATCCAAATGCTGGCGGAAGAGGATTCGCAGAAAGCGAGGAGCATTTTGATAGAGCATAACCTGCGCCTTGTGGTATACATAGCCAAGAAATTTGACAATACAGGAATTGGTGTGGAGGATTTGATTTCCATTGGCACAATCGGGTTGATTAAGGCGATTAATACATTCAATCCAACCAAGAATATCAAGCTTGCGACGTACGCTTCACGCTGCATTGAAAATGAAATACTCATGTATCTGCGCAGAAATAACAAGACCAGGATGGAAGTGTCAATTGACGAGCCGCTGAATGTTGACTGGGATGGAAATGAACTTCTTTTGTCTGATATTTTAGGTACAGATGAAGATATTATCTATCGCGACATTGAGACAGAGGTAGAGAAAAGCCTTCTGCAGCGAGCAGTGGAAAAACTATCAGACCGGGAGAGGACAATTGTGGAACTGCGTTTTGGGTTGAAAAATCCAAATGGCGAGGAGATGACGCAAAAAGAGGTGGCAGACCTTTTGGGAATCTCCCAGTCCTATATTTCCCGGCTTGAGAAAAAGATTATGAAGCGTTTGAAAAAAGAGATTGTGAGATTTGAATGATTGCTGAAGTCTGTTGGAATACAGCTTTACACTGGGTAGGCCGTTTGGTATAATGAAAATACATACTTACAAAGGAGATGGTAGGATGAAACTGGAATTTTTGGGGGCGGCCCACGAGGTTACGGGAAGTTGTCACTACTTACGGATGGGCAAGGTAAATCTTCTGGTTGACTGCGGTATGGAGCAGGGGAAAGATTTGTATGTCAATCAGGAGATACCGGTAAATGCGGCAGAGATTGATTATGTATTGGTAACACATGCGCATATCGACCATTCAGGATTACTGCCGCTTTTGTACAGCAAAGGGTTTCGGGGGCAGATTTATGCCACAAGGCAGACGGCGGAGTTATGTAACATTATGCTGAAAGATTCTGCTCATATTCAGGAATTTGAGGCGGAATGGAAGAACCGTAAAGCGCGCCGTGCAGGGAAGCCTTTGGTTGAGCCCATGTACAGCATGGAAGATGCGGAAGGGGTGCTTAAGTATTTTGTCCCCTGTGAATATGGGGAAAAAGTTACGTTGTGCCCGGAGATAACGATTCGCTTTATCGATGCGGGACATCTGCTCGGCTCTTCGAGCATTGAGGTGTGGGGGACGGAAGAGGATAAGCAGGTGAAGCTGGTATTTTCCGGCGATATCGGCAATGGCGACCGTCCGTTGATACGTGACCCGGAGTACATAAAAGAAGCAGACTATGTAATTGTGGAATCTACTTATGGCGACCGTATCCATAAGCGTCCGCCAGATTATGCGCCGGAGCTTGCCGAGGTGTGCAGGGAGACTTTTTCTCGTGGAGGCAATGTTGTGATACCGGCATTTTCCGTGGGCAGGACGCAGGAGATGCTGTTTTTCCTCAGAAGGATTAAGAAAGAGAATCTGCTACCGGAGTTTGCGGATTTTGAGGTCTATATCGACAGTCCGCTGGCGGTGGAAGCGACCAGTATTTTTCAGAGGAATGTACACGAATGTTTTAATGAGCGGGCGCAGAAGATGCTGGAGAAAGGGAAGAATCCGCTTTCCTTTCCGGGACTTAAGGTTGCGGTGACCAGCGATGAGTCAAGGATGATTAACTTTATTGAGAAACCGATTGTGATAATTTCTGCATCAGGCATGTGTGAGGCGGGAAGGATTCGCCATCATCTCAAGCATAATTTATGGCGTTCCGATTCCACGATTCTCTTCGTCGGCTATCAGGTGCCGGGTACATTGGGCAATCAGCTTTTGGACGGTCATAAGCAGGTGAAGCTGTTCGGTGAGGAGATTGAAGTGCGGGCGCGTATCATGAAACTGCCGGGAATCAGCGGACATGCGGACCAGACCCATCTTCTGGAATGGGTGAGAGCGTTTGGCAATACACCCAAGCGTGTGTTTGTAGTCCATGGACAGGATACGGTGTGTGATGAATTTGCAGAATTGATAGAAAAGGAAACTAAAATCCCGGCGATAGGACCATACAGCGGAGATATTTATGATTTGGCAGAAAATGTCTGCATTGCGCGGGGCAGCCGGGAACGTGTAGCGAAGAAGAAAGAGAAGCATGGTGTTTCCAATATCTTTACAAGACTTGTGGCAGCTGGCGAGCGTCTCCTTGCGGTTATCCGCAAATGCGAGGGACGTCCCAACAAGGAGCTCGGCAAGTTTGCTGACCAGATTAACTCCCTCTGTGACAAGTGGGACCAATAGAGAGATAATTTTTCATATTTTTTAAGGCTGACTTTTCCAGCCTGCTGACTTGGGCCTGGGAGATGTGAATTTCTTCGGCGACTTCCATCTGGGTTTTACCCTCGAAGAAACGGAGCTTGATGATGTAGTTTTCACGTTCGTTTAACCGTTTCATGGCATCGCTTAAAGAGAGTTCCTCTACCCAGGTCTCTTCTTTGTTTTTCTTATCGCTGATTTGGTCCATCACATAGAGCGTGTCGCCGCCGTCTGTGTAGACCGGGTCGTACAGGCTGATTGGACACTGGATGGCATCCAGCGCAAAAACAATATCTTCTTTGGGGATTTCAATTTTCTCAGCGATATCATCAATGGTGGGTTCTCTGTTCAATTCCTTGGACAGAAGTTCTTTGGCGTGGATTGCTTTGTAAGCAGTGTCGCGCAGAGAGCGGCTGACACGGATGGAATTGTTGTCACGCAGATAGCGTCTTATTTCACCTATTATCATGGGAATGAATGTTCTTTGTCGAAACAGAAAGGACTTGTATGTGAAAATAGATTGGTTTATAATGGAAGAAAGAATAGGTTTCGTAATGTACGAGAAAGGAGAATAAGATGAATATATTAGTAGTCAACTGTGGAAGTTCTTCCCTGAAATATCAGGTAATCAATTCTGATACGGAGGCGGTGCTGGCAAAGGGGTTGTGTGAGAGGATTGGTCTGGACGGCAGACTGGTATACCAGAAGGCAGGCGGTGAGAAGGAGATTACCGATGCAGATATGCCCACACATAAACAGGCAATCCAGATGGTATTGGATGCTCTGGTGAATCCCAGGACAGGAGCGCTGAAGAGTCTGGAGGAAATTGGGGCAGTCGGACACAGGGTTGTCCATGGCGGGGAGAAATTTGCATCTTCCACGATTTTGAATGAGGAAGTACTCAAAGTGGTTGAGGAGTGCAACGATTTGGCGCCTCTGCATAATCCGGCTAATCTCATCGGCATTCGGGCATGTCAGGAATTGATGCCGCATGTGCCCATGGTAGGCGTATTTGATACGGCGTTCCATCAGACAATGCCGGAAGAAGCGTATCTCTATGGAATAGATTATGATTATTATGAGAAATATAAAGTCAGAAGATACGGTTTTCACGGTACTTCCCACAGTTATGTCTCCAAACGTGCAGCAGAGATAGTGGGCAAACCTTATGAGGAGTTAAAGACCATCGTCTGCCATTTGGGAAACGGCGCTTCCATCTGTGCCGTTAAGAATGGCAAATCTATTGACACTTCCATGGGGCTGACGCCTTTGGAAGGTCTGATTATGGGAACAAGGTCCGGTGATATCGACCCAGGGGCCATGGAATATCTGGCAAAGAAGGAAAGCACGGATTTGGAAGGGATTATGGATATCTTAAATAAAAAGTCCGGCGTACAGGGTTTGTCCCATATTTCCAGTGATTTCCGTGATTTGGAAGCGGCGGCAGAGAAAAACGACCCTGCAGGAATCCGTGCACTGAGGACATATATTTACCGGGCAGCTAAATATGTGGGCGCGTATACAGCGGCAATGAATGGCGTGGATGTTATCTGCTTTACGGCAGGCGTTGGTGAGAACGGACCCAATACGAGGAAGGGTATCTGTGATTACCTGGGCTATCTGGGCGTGAAGCTGGATGATAAGGCAAATGAGGTACATGGGGAGGAGACGATTATCTCCACGCCGGACTCCAAGGTGACTGTTATCTGCCTGCCCACCAATGAGGAGCTTGCTATTGCACGTGAAACGGTATCACTAGTCACAGCAGCAAAATAGTTTGCCACATAGGAGAAAGGAGATGGGTGAATATGAAGTATATAAGAAGCAGTATTGAGGTGGAAGCGGCGCAATATGAACTTGACAAAGGAATGGAAGACGGATTTATGCCTTGGACGTCTATTGTGACCAACGGCTGGATTGCGACAGAGAAGTTAATTAAAATATCAAGAGAGGATGGGGTGGTAGTGTGTCCCTTCATCCAAAACCGCCGGGGGATGATTTTCCTACGCGAAGGAGATTATATTATTACAGAGAACGACCATGAGCGCCATGTCTGCGGGAAAGATAAATTCCATAACCGTTATCATGAAGTGTGATATAAATGGGGCTGCCTTGGGCAGCCCTTTATTATCTTATAGGAAATTCCAAGGAGAAGATTTATGTCATTACAGTTAGTTTTCGGCAGTTCGGGAAGCGGCAAATCTGATTATGTGTATAAAAGAATTTTGCGGCAGTCACAAAAAGAACCGGAGCGCACCTTTTTTGTGCTGGTGCCGGAACAGTTTACCATGCAGACCCAGCGGGAATTAGTGACCAGACAGAAAAGGCATTGCATCATGAATGTGGATGTGGTGAGTTTCAACCGCCTGGCCTACCGGATTTTTGATGAATTGGGCATGGGCAATCTGAATATCTTAGAGGAGACAGGGAAGAATCTGGTACTGCGCCGTGTGGCAGAAGAACAGCAGGAGAACTTCATGGTTATGAAAGCCAGCATGAAAAAGTCAGGATATATCAGTGAGATGAAGTCCATTATTTCGGAACTGACTCAGTATCGGATTGCACCAGGGCAGCTGGATGTATTGATTGCGCAGGAGAACCAGCCGCCGTTATTTCGCTATAAAATCCAGGATATCCAGACGATGTACCAGGGATTTGCTGATTATCTGCAAGGAAGATTTATTACCGGAGAAGAATTGCTGGAAGTATTTTCTCATGTAGCGCATCAGTCTGAGCTGCTGAAAGATGCGGTTATTGTCCTGGACGGATTTACAGGCTTCACACCAGTACAGTATCATCTTTTGCAGTCATTGGTTGAGATAGCCGGGGAAATTATGGTGACCGTTACGCTGGATGACAGGGAAGACCCTTATTGCTGCCGCGGCGTACAGGAATTATTTTACATGAGCAAGAAGACTGTTCAGACGCTTACGGAGATTGCTGCAAAGAAGCATGTGCAAATCAGTGAACCAATCTGGGTCAAACATGGGTGTAAAAGCCGTTTTGCCGCCGCTCCGTCACTGCTGTGGTTAGAACGGAATCTGTTCCGGCCGCAGCCGCAGGCTTATCAATTGCCGCAGGCTGCCAAGCAGTCAGGAGCAGGAGAACAGGCAGAAGCAGCAGGAAAACCGACAGCGGAAGCAGGAGAACAGCAGGATATTTTTCTATACTCTTTGTCAGATCCCAGGCAGGAGCTGGATTTTATAGCAAGGGAGATTAGAGGATTAGTGCGCAGCGGCTATCGTTATAAGGAGCTTGCCATTGTCTGCGGAGATGTGGAAATGTACGGCAATTATGCAAGGGAGGTTTTTGACACTTATGAAATCCCCCTGTTTTTGGATACGAGAAAAGACATCCTTTTCCATCCGATGACAGAATTTCTCAGGCAGTCACTGCTTGTGCTGGAGCAGGATTTTTCTTATGAATCGCTGCTTGGTTATCTGCGCAGCGGTCTATCGGGGGCAGAAACAGCGGAAATCGATCTTTTGGAGAACTATCTTCTTGCCATGAAAATCCGGGGATTTCGCAGATGGCAGCAGAAATGGGTGCGGCGCGGACCGGTAAGGGAGCAGCAGGAACTGGATATCATCAATGAGCTGAGAGAACGGCTTGTGCAGCAGTTTGCCCCTTTGCGGGAGATATTTAAGAAAAAGGGCACAGTGCTTGAGGTGTCAAAATCTCTCTATGAGCTTTTAGATTCGCTGGATGTAGAAGGGAAACTTCGGGATTATGAAGTTTATTTTCAGCAGGAAGGAGAGACTGCCCTGGCCGGAGAATATGCCCAGATATACCGTGTGGTCATGGATTTGCTGGATAAGATGGTGGAACTTTTGGGAGAGGAGTGCATACCTGTCCGTGAGTACCGCGAGATTTTGGAAGCCGGCATGGAGGCGGCGGCAATCGGCATTATCCCGCCAGGCTATGACCGGGTGGTGTTGGGAGATATAGAGAGAAGCCGTCTCTCAGATATTAAGGTATTGTTTTTTGCAGGAGTCAATGATGGGCTGATTCCAAAGGCAGTGGAGCATGGGGGTATCATTTCCCAGACAGACCGGGAATTGTTTGCTGCCAATCAGATGGAACTTGCGCCTACCGACAGAGAGCGGAGTTTTATCCAGAAATTTTACCTGTACCTGAATCTGACAAAACCCTCTGAGCGGTTGTACCTCACCTGGTTTCGTGTTAACCAGGAAGGGAAGGAGAGCCGTAAATCTTATCTGGTGGAGACCATACGTAAAATTTTTCCGCAGTTTCTGCCGGTGCGTGTAACAGAGCGCGGCGGTCTGGAACAGATTGTGACGCCAAGGAGCAGCCGGAGATTTTTTGTGGAGGGACTGAAGCGGGCGAAAAGAGGAGAAATTTCACCGGAGTGGTTGGGGCTGTACCATTGGTATGTGGGGCAGGAGGAATGGCGGGAGCAGATACGTCCATTTCTGGAGGCTGCTTTTTATAGTTACCATCAGGGAAATATGAAAGAAGAAATCACGCGCGCTCTCTATGGGAATGTGCTGGAGAACAGCGTTACCCGCTTAGAGCAGTTCAGCGCCTGTGCCTGCAGCCATTTCCTGCAGTATGGCTTGAGGCTTAAGGATCGTAATCTGGGCGAATTTGCCCCGGTGGATATGGGCAGCATGTTCCATGAGGTCTTGGAGCGGTATTCCCATGCCATGGAACGGGCGGGTTACCATTGGTTTGACGTACCAGATGATGTGCAGGAACGTCTGATAGCTCAGTCAGTAGAGGAAGCCCTGGGAACAGGGTTTGACAGTATGTTGTTGGAGGAAGCGAGAACCGCCTATCTGGTAGAGCGGATGAAACGGATTTTACGGCGCACGGTGGAGACCATTGCCGAACAGGTCAAAACCAGCCATTTTGCTCCGGAGGGTTATGAGATTTCTTTTTCTTTCGTGGAGAATCTTGAGGCGGTGAATTTCACGCTGAGCGATGAGGAAAAGATGCGGCTTCGCGGTCGGATTGACCGGATTGACACGCATAAGACGGAGGAAAAGGTCTATGTCAAGGTTGTGGATTATAAATCCGGCAGCCAGGATTTCCAGCTGCTGTCTTTCTATCACGGCCTGCAGCTGCAGCTTGTGGTGTATCTGAATTCAGCCATGGAAATTATGAAAAGAAAGTATCCAGACAGGGAGATTGTGCCTGGAGGAATGTATTATTACCACCTGAATGATCCGGTCATCGATGGAGATTCCGGCAAGACAGATGAGGAAATTCGTGAGGAGATATTACAGAAATTAAAGTTAAAGGGTGTTGCTGGCGAGCAGGAGGATGAGAGCGTAAGCTCCAGGACCAGGCGTGCCGGGCAAGAAGAATTTGCAGTTTTGTCGCGTTATGTCAATCATAAAATCCAGCAAATCGGCAGAAAGATTTTTGCCGGGGAGATTTCAGCAAATCCCTATCGTCTGGGCTCGGATACCGGCTGCGATTACTGTCCTTACCATGGTGTCTGCGGTTTTGACCAGGGTATTCCCGGACAGCAATACCGTCAGCTGGAGGAGATTAAAGACGATGCCTTGATTTTCCGTAATATGCAGGAAGAACTGGAGATAGGCAAAGAGGAATAGGAGAGGCAACATACCAGAGGAGATAGCAGATGGAGAGGAATTGGACGAAGGAGCAGCAGGAAGTAATTGAACTCAGGGGCAGGAATCTGCTGGTCTCTGCGGCAGCAGGCAGCGGCAAGACGGCTGTTTTGGTGGAACGTATTATCCGCAAGATAACCGATAAAAGCCATCCGGTAGATATTGACAGACTTTTGATTGTGACTTTTACCAATGCAGCAGCAGCGGAAATGCGCGAGCGGATTGGGCTGGCGTTGGCAAGCGCAGTGGAGGAGCAGCCTGATAATGTGCATCTGCAGCGGCAGCAGACATTGTTACATAATGCGCAGATTACCACGATTCACAGCTTCTGCCTGTATATTATCCGCAATTATTTCCACCGCATTGAGATGGAGCCGGATTTTCGGGTGGCAGAGGAGGGAGAATTGAAGCTTTTGCAGAGCGATGTCTTAGACAATGTTCTGGAGCGTTATTATGCGCAGGCAAAGCCGGAATTTCTGACGCTGTCTGAGACAATTGATACCGGTAAGACCGACAGGCTGTTAAAAGAGACCGTCTTAAAACTCTTTTCATTTGCCATGAGTTACCCCTGGGTGGAAGAATGGCTTGAAGCCTGCAGGAAGCCTTTTCATGTGGAAAATATAGAGGAATTTGAATCGCTGGACATGACCGCGGAATTGCTGGAGTATTTGGGGAATCTCACCGCGCAGTGGGCGCTGCAGTTAAGGCAGTGCAGAAAGCTTGCCCTTATGGAAGATGGACCGCAGAAGTATGAGAGCGTGTTAGAGCAGGAAGCTGAGATGCTGCAAGGGATGACGGATTGCCATACGTATCAGGAGTACTATCAGTATATCCAGGGAGTTTCTTTTGGACGTCTGCCTGCGCTGCGCAAATTTGCAGGCGATATGAGGAAGAAAGAACAGGTTGCGAAAATGCGGGATGAGGTAAAGGATTCTGTCAAGAAGATAAAAGCCCAGTTTTTCTTCCAGAGTCCGTCCAAGGTAGTCGAGGATATTAAGAGGAGCCGTGCGGCGGCAGATATGCTTATAGAAGTGACGCTTGCCTTTATTCAGGCGTTTGCAGAAAAGAAACGCGAGAAAAATATCCTCGATTTTAACGACCAGGAGCATTTTGCCCTCAAAATCCTCGTAGATGAGCACACACATGCGCCCAGCCGGACGGCAGAGGAGCTGCGCAGGAATTATGAGGAAATCATGATTGATGAATATCAGGATTCCAACAATGTGCAGGAAGCGATTTTGCGTGCAGTTTCTATGGAGGCGGAGGGCGGGCACAATATTTTTATGGTAGGTGACGTGAAACAGAGCATTTATCGTTTTCGTATGGCGCGCCCGGAACTCTTTATGGAGAAATATGATACCTACACAGTGGAGGAGAGTGAGAACCAGCGCGTGGATCTGCATAAAAATTTCCGCAGCCGACTGCAGGTCCTAGAGACGGTCAATGATGTTTTTCGCAAAATTATGAACCACGATATTGGTAACATTACGTATGATGAGCAGGCAGCGTTATATGCCGGCGCTTCCTTTCCGGAGGGAAATCCAGGAATGTTTGATACCAGGCTGCTTGTCATCCAGCCAAAGGAGGCTGGCAAAAATGCAGAAAACATCCAGCCAGAGGAGGCTGGTAAAAATACAGAAAATCTGGAAACCGAGAAGCGGCAAAGAGAGCTGCCGCCGCTGAAAGCGCCGGAACTTGAGGCACGGGCGGTGGGTGCAGAAATCCGCAGGATGATGAAAGAACAGCTCGTAAAATGTGATAATTCTGCGCAGGAGGGAGACGGTCTTCGTTCGGTGCGGTATGGCGATATGGTAATTCTGCTTCGTTCCCTCGGCGAGTGGGCGGATACTTTCGTCAAAGTCCTGGGCGAAATGGGAATTCCGGTGCGTGCTGCTTCGGGGACAGGATATTTTTCGGCATTGGAAGTGCAGACGGCATTAAATTTATTGAAGCTTCTGGATAACCCCAGGCAGGATATTCCCATGGCAGCCGTGCTTTCCTCGCCGATTGTCGGGCTGACCGGGGAGGAACTGGCGCTGCTGCGGGTGCAGTATCCCGAGAAAGAATTTTATCAGGCGGTGTTGCAGTATAAGCTGCAGGAGGCAAATACAGAAACTGACGAGAAGATACAGGCTTTTCTGGAACTGCTGCAGAAATACAGGAAAAAAGTCTGTTACACACCGATTCATCAGCTATTGTATGAAATTTTGGAGGAGACTGGCTATCAGGCGTATGTCTACGCGCTGCCTGGCGGAGAGGTGAAGAAAGCCAATCTGGAAATGCTGGTGGAGAAGGCCATTACCTATGAGAATACCAGTTACCGCGGGTTGTTCCATTTTATACGGTATATGGAACAGCTGCAGAAGTATGAAGTGGATTTTCCTCTGGCAGATAGAGATGAAGCCGAGGATGTGGTGCGGATTATGAGCATCCACAAGAGCAAAGGGCTGGAATTTCCCATTGTGTTTGTGTCGGGACTGGGGAAAAAATTTAACAGCCAGGATATACGCGAACAGGTGGTGCTCCATCCCGGGCTGGGAATCGGTATGGATGTGGTCGACTTAAAGCGAAGGCTCAAATCCCCGGGATTTACCAGACAGCTTCTGGCAAGGAAAGTCACGCTGGAGAATATCGGGGAGGAATTGCGTGTCCTCTATGTGGCGCTGACACGCGCCAAGGAAAAACTGATTCTAACTGGGGTTTTAAGAAAGGCGGAGGAAAAGTTAAGCGAATTAGGAATTGCGGTACAGCGGCAATCAGGAGACATCTGCATGGAGGCTGAGGCTGCGGCGGAGACTGGTCAAGGGTTTCTGTCGTTTCTCAGGCGTCTGAATACCAGTACCTTCCTGCAGTTCATTCTGCAGGCTCTGGCAGCTTATCCGGGGAAATATCCGGTTCTCCTCTTAGAGCAGGAAGACCTTGTGGTGGAAGAGGAAACACATGTAGTGGAAGAAGAACTAACCAGAATAGATTTGCTGGCAAGGGTTCAGGAAAAAAGTCTGCCTTGGGATAGAATTGTGGAGGAACGGCTTGGCTATGTATATCCTTATTATGAGGAGAGTACGCTGCGCACGAAAGTGTCGGTGTCAGAATTAAAGCACAGAGCTATGGACAGGATAGCCAGGGAAGAGCAGCTTGCACAGATAGGGCAGCCGGTGCAGCAGGAGAGGGAGCATTACGTCCCGGCGTTTATGGAGGGCGCTCCGCAGGAAAATATGGGAGCAAAAAGAGGGACGGCGATGCATCGGGTACTGGAATGTTATGATTTTACCGGGGAAGCAGGCAGCTTAAGGGAGCAGTTGGGCAAGATGGAGGAACAAGGAAAGATTGATGGGGAGATGCTTGGTCTGGTGTATGTTCCGGCTTTGCAAAAGTTCCTGCAGACTTCTATGGGGCAGCGGATGCAGGAGGCGGCGCGCCAGGGGAAGCTGTTCAAAGAGAAACCGTTTGTCATGGGCAAACCGGCGCGGGAATGTCTGGAGGAAAGCGACAGTGAGGAGATGCTTTTGATACAGGGGATTATTGATGCATTTTTCGAGGAAGAAGATGGTATCGTGCTGCTGGATTATAAGACGGACAGTGTAAAGAATGGAAAGGAACTGGCAGAACGTTACCGTACTCAGATGGAACTTTACCAGGAGGCGGTGGAGCGTGCCCTGGGAAAGGCGGTGAAAGAGAAAGTGTTATATTCTTTTTGCCTGGGTGAGGAAATTTTTGTATAATATGATTAACAGGAGGCAGTTATGGCAGAGAGATTTATTTTGGCTTCCGCTTCTCCCAGAAGGAGGGAGCTGTTAGCGCAGGTGGGAGCAGAATTTGAAATTATTCCGGCCAAGGGAGAGGAGGTAATCACCAGCAGCCAGCCCAAAGAGGTGGTGTTGGAACTGTCCGCGCAAAAGGCGGCGGAGGTAGCAGGACATTTGCAGAGGGAAGAGGCGGTCATCCTAGGAGCAGATACTGTGGTGGTATATGAGGGGCAGATTTTGGGAAAGCCCAGGGATGAGGAGGAGGCAGAGCGGATGCTTTCTATGCTTTGTGGAAATACGCACAGTGTGTATACCGGGGTGACTGTCATCAGGATACAAGATGGGCAGACAAAACGTTATTCATTCTATGAGGAGACAAAGGTAACTATGTACCCTATGGACAGAGAGCAGATTTTATCCTATATCCGTACCGGGGAGCCCATGGATAAAGCCGGCGCTTACGGTATACAGGGAAAAGGCGCGCTGTTTGTTGAAAAAATCAATGGGGACTATAATAATGTGGTTGGGTTGCCTGTTGCCAAGGTGTTTCAGGTGTTAGAGAGTAATCGGATATAAATTTTGCGGGGTGAGATTGGATTATGATTACTGTGTATTTAGGACTGGGAATATTTGCAATCGGCATCATTATATTTGCCTTGGCTCTTTTGTATCAGGGAGACGGCTCAAGCGGGCAGAAGCTTATGCAGTATTTCCTGATGGCTACCTTGGTACAGAACGCCGGCTATTTGTTAGAGCTGACATCATCGGGAATGGAAGCTGCCATTGTAGCAGTCAAGGTGCAGTATATAGGGGCGGTGGTAGTTCCCATCAGTTATTGCTATTTTATGTTTGGCTATTGTTATAAGAAAGCGCCGGTCAGGATTTTAAACATATTAAGGATTATTGACGCTTTTGTTTTAGTTCTTGTGTTTACATGTGACATACATAATATTTATTACCGTCAGATAAGCTGGATGACAGACGAAAGCGGTCATGGGTATCTGAGGCTGGAATATGGACTGGGGTACTGGATTTTTATGGTGTGCGGCACGGCCCTGCCCTATATCTTGTCCATATATGCGCTTATCCGCGCCCGCGTAAAGAACCCGCAGTATGCTGCGGAACGCAAGTACGGACTGATTCTGGTACTTTCCTTTTTCCCGGTAGTTTCACTAGTTTCTTATTCTATGAAACTGACATATATCTACGACCCGACGCCATTTACGTTGGGCGTTATCCTGTCGGTCGTGGTAATCCTTATCTGGAGCAGGAAGGTTTATGATTTTCGCGGGCTGGCAGCCGGTATTTTGCTGAACAGCATGAGCGACGGTGTGATTGCGCTCGATGAACAGAAAAGAATTGTCAGTTATAATCCCGCCGCTGCAGGTATTTTTCCAGGCTTGAACGGACAGATGATAGGAAAATACGTGGAAGAGCTGGAAGGATTTCCGCAGGATATGCTGGGGGAGGATGTGAAGGAGGAATTTTCTTTGTATGACTCTTTTTATCAAGGACATGTGGAGCAGATACCGGACAGGTTTGGGAGAAATAGAGGTTATGTTGTACTTCTTTTTGATGTGACGGAAACCAGGAATTACATAGAAGAGATTAAACGTGTGCGTGAACAGGCGGAGCAGGCGAATATTGCTAAGAGCGCATTTCTCGCCAATATGTCCCATGAGATTCGTACGCCAATGAACGCAATTGTTGGATTCAGTGATATTATCATGGAGGAGAGCAGGGGGCAGAAAGTCTATGAGTATGCCTGTGATATCAAATCGTCCTCGCGCAATCTGTTGACGCTCATCAATGATATTCTTGACTTATCGAAAGTGGAATCAGGCAAGATGGAATTGCTGCCGTCTAAATATCATGTAAAGACGCTTGTCAATGAAGTACTGAACATGATGGATATCGTGGCATCACGGCATGGGCTCAGAGTGCTGAGTGAGTTTGATATGTCCATTCCCTGCCGATATCTGGGCGATGAGGGCAGGATAAAACAGATATTGATTAATATTTTAAATAATGCCTTGAAATTCACGAAAGAGGGATATGTAAAGATTTCCGTTGCAGGCGCTCTGCAGGAGGAGGGTGTGGAATGCCTGTCTTTTCGCATTGAAGATACAGGCTGCGGTATCCGCGAGCAGGACCTTGAAGCGATATTTGAGAATTTCAGGCAGGTGGATTCTATGAGGAACCGCAGTGTGGAGGGGACAGGGCTTGGACTTTCCATTTCAAAGCGTTTGGTGGACTTGATGAAGGGTACGATTGAAGTCGAGAGCGTATATGGTGAGGGCACAGCTTTTATCATGAAAATTCCCCAGAAGATTATGGATGAGCGGCCCCTTTCGGAAGTTCCTGAGGAGGAAGTCAAAATAGAAGAGCAGTTGGAGCCGTTTATCGCGGAAGATTGTAAGGCGCTCGTGACTGACGATAATCTGATAAACAGAAAGGTAGTAAGAACTTTCCTGCAGTCTTATGGCATGGTGATGGACGAGGCAGAAAGCGGCATGGAGGCAATAAAACTTGTCAAAGAAACACGTTATGACATTATTTTTATGGACCATATGATGCCAGTGATGGATGGTATAGAGACCGTGCAGATTATCCGCAATGAATGCGGTGAGAATGGCGTCCTGCCAGTAATCATTGCCTTGACTGCCAATGCCATGGGAGGCGTGAGGGAGACTTTTTTAAATAATGGGTTTCAGGATTTTATCACTAAGCCGTTGGACAGAAAGATGCTGCACGAAGCGCTGCAGCGCTGGATTCCTGCAGACAGGAGAACGCCGAGCAAAACATGGTTTGGAGGCGGGGAGGCATCTGCCAGCAGAAATATGGAGTTTAGGGATATCTTGATTGAGGGAATTGACACAGATGAGCTGGCAGGAATTTATTCTGGAAGCGTGGAAGATTATCAGGAACTTCTGGACCTCTATTGCCTGGATGGGAAACGAAAACTGGCGCTTTTGCGTGAATTGTTAGATAAGGGTGATTACAAGACCTATGGTATCGAGGTACATGCGCTGAAAAGCGCCTCTGCTAATGTGGGAGCCATGAAGCTTTCCAAGATTGCCAGGGAGCAGGAAAGCGCTGTTGCCAGAGGTGATGAGACCTTTGTAGACAGTCATGCAGGGCAGCTTCTTGCAGAGTATGAGCAACAGATAAGTTGTATCAGGAAATATTTGGATGAGAGCAGGCAAGCGGGAACAGATAAGGATGGAGAGGAGATAGAAAAATCCAAGCTGCTGCAGGAAATCAAAGAAGCGCTCGGCAGCCTGGAGAATTTCCGCTCTAAGCAGTGTGCCGGCAAGCTGGATGAAATCCTGCAATATCGTTTGCACGAAGATACGAAATCAAAACTTACAGAAATCAAAGAACAGCTCAGATTATACGAAGATGAAGCGGCGGAACAGTTGCTGCGGGAATTGATAACACAAATAGAAAAGGAGGATTTATAACAAATGGAAAGGAAACAACAGATATTGGCGGTAGACGATAACAGTATCAGCCTTGCAACAATTGAACAGGAACTGGAGGAGGAGTATGAAGTTATCCCCATCAATTCTGGTGTACGCGCGCTGCAGTTTCTGAAAAAAGAGAAACCGGATTTAATTCTTTTAGATATTCAGATGGCGATTAAAGACGGCATAGAGACGCTGAAAGAAATCCGCGAGATGAAGAATTGCCAGGATATCCCAGTAATTATGCTCACGTCAAATGCGAACAAACAAATGGTTTTGACGAGTTCTAAATTAAAAATCTCTGATTATGTACTAAAGCCCTTTAAGAAACGAGAACTGAGCGAACGTGTGGGAGCTGTCCTCAAAAAAACGTCTGAGAAGAAACCAGCGGCAGAGAACCTGAATAAAGGAAATAACCAGCCGGAAGCGAAAAGCGGAGAAAAAAGCCTGCTGGAAATGGAAACAGGAGGAAAAAGCCTGCTGGACATAGAAAATGAACATAAGTAGCTTTCAGCAGTTATACAAACAAAAGATTTTGGATATTGACTTTGTGCTGATTACATGGTAGGATAAGACAAAAATACCATATATTGATATTTATGACTGGTTTATACATCAATATATAGTATTTATGTGACGCGCGAGATGCTTTTGGCATCTGATTAAAACCACCATAAAGAGGAGTAAGCAAAAGTGAAAAAAGATTGCAAGGTCATCAAAAAGGATGGGACAAAAGAAGATTTCAATGTACAAAAAGTGATAGTTGCGGTGAATAAGTCTGCCTACCGTGCATTAATTAAGTTCACGGATGAGGAACTGAAATTTATCTGCCAGTTTGTGGAGGAAAAAGTAGATTCCATGGGTTTGCATGAGGTTCAGATTGCCCAGATGCATAATATTGTGGAGGGAGCCTTAGAGAAGGTTAATCCGGTGGTGGCAAAGAGTTACCGTGATTACCGCAATTATAAACAGGATTTTGTACAGATGTTGGATGAGGTATATAAAAAGAGCCAGTCAATTATGTATATTGGGGACAAGGAGAATTCCAATACTGACAGCGCCCTTGTATCAACAAAACGGAGCCTGATTTTTAACCAGCTGAATAAAGAACTGTACCAGAAATTTTTCATGACGACAGAAGAAATCCAGGCCTGCAGGGACGGTTACCTGTATGTGCATGACATGTCGGCAAGGCGTGATACCATGAATTGCTGTCTGTTTGACGTGGAGAATGTGCTGCGCGGCGGTTTTGAGATGGGCAATCTTTGGTATAATGAGCCGAAGACGCTGGACGTTGCCTTTGACGTAATCGGCGATATTGTCTTAAGCGCTGCCAGCCAGCAGTATGGCGGCTTCACAGTGCCCAGCGTGGAGAAAATCTTAGAGCCCTATGCCGAGAAATCTTATGTCAAGTACAAGAAACGTTATCTTGATTTGGGCTTGAATGAGGAACGTGCCGAGCAAGAGACAATTAAGGACATTGAGCGTGATTTTGAACAGGGTGTCCAGGGGTGGGAATATAAGTTTAATTCTGTATCTTCCAGCCGTGGCGATTATCCGTTTATTACGATGACTTTCGGCACGGGAACCAGGCGGTTTGCAAAGATGGGTTCCATTGCCATGCTGAATGTCCGAAGAATTGGGCAGGGCAAGGCAGAGTGCAAGAAACCGGTGCTGTTTCCCAAACTGGTATTTTTATACGATGAGAACCTCCACGGACCAGGTAAAGAACTGGAAGATGTTTTTGAAGTGGGCATTGAGTGTTCCAGAAAGACAATGTACCCGGATTGGCTGAGCCTGACCGGCAAAGGATATATCGCCAGCATGTATAAGCGGTATGGTGAAATTATCAGTCCCATGGGCTGCCGTGCTTTCCTTTCCCCATGGTATGAACGGGGCGGTATGAATCCGGCAGATGAGAAAGACCGTCCGGTTTTTGTAGGACGGTTCAATATTGGCGTTGTCAGTCTGCATTTGCCGATGATTCTGGCAAAATCTAAACAGGAAAACAAAGATTTCTATGAGGTTTTGGATTACTATCTGGAATTGATTCGCCAGCTTCATATCCGTACATATGCCTATTTAGGGGAAATGCGGGCAAGCACTAACCCTCTGGCTTACTGCGAGGGCGGATTTTATGGCGGTCATCTTGGCATTCATGATAAGATTAAGCCTTTGCTGAAAGCAGCGACAGCATCCTTTGGAATCACAGCATTTAATGAACTGCAGCAGCTGTATAACGGCAAATCCCTGGTGGAGGACGGACAGTTTGCCATTGAGGTGTTAGAGCATATTAACGAAAAGATAAATGAGTATAAGGAGCAGGATGGGAATCTCTATGCCATTTACGCAACACCGGCGGAAAATCTCTGCGGTTTACAGGTGAAACAGTTCCGTGAGAAATATGGAATTGTTGAAAATGTTTCCGACAGAGAGTATGTAAGCAATGGATTCCACTGCCATGTGACGGAGGACATCACTCCCATTCAGAAACAGGATTTGGAATACCGTTTCTGGGAACTGAGCAACGGCGGCAAAATCCAGTATGTGAAATACCCGATTGATTACAATAAGGAAGCGATAAAAACCTTGGTGCGCCGTGCGATGGAAATGGGATTTTATGAAGGCGTGAATCTCTCCCTTGCCTACTGTGACGATTGCGGCCATCAGGAGTTAGAAATGGATGCCTGCCCTAAGTGCGGCAGCCGCAACCTCACGAAGATTGACCGCATGAACGGCTATCTGTCATATTCCAGAGTAAAAGGAGATACGCGCCTGAATGAGGCAAAAATGGCAGAAATTGCAGAGCGTAAAAGTATGTAAGGAGACAGGGAATGAGATTTCACAATATTACGAAGGACGATATGCTCAATGGCGACGGGCTTCGTGCCGTTTTGTGGGTATCAGGCTGTTCACATTGCTGTAAGGATTGCCAGAATCCGGTTACCTGGGACCCCAATGGCGGCTTAACGTTTGACGAGGAAGCCAAACAGGAATTGTTTGCTGAACTTTCCAAGGATTATATTTCAGGAGTAACCTTAAGCGGCGGCGATCCTCTGTATTTTGGGAACCGTTCGGACATATTGAAACTGGTAAAAGAAATTCGGGCGTTATTTCCTGCAAAGACAATCTGGATGTACACCGGGTTTGTGTGGGAGGCAATATCTGAATTGGAGATTATGAAATATATTGATGTTGTGGTGGATGGAGAATTTATTGCGGAGCAGAAGGATACACAGCTTTATTGGCGCGGGAGTGCAAACCAGCGCGTCATCGATGTTCCTTCATCTTTGGATAAACGAAGTGTTGTGCTTCACTGTAAGTAAAGCAAAAGGGAGGATAAATGTTATTCCTGAATAAATGGTAAAAGGCTAGAGGGACTGTTTCTACAGTCTCTTTTTGTGCAGAATGCATAATTTTATTGACAAGAACAAAGAAAAGTAGGATAATTATACCATATTAAAAAGTTTGGGGGAAATCATATGAGCAATACAAAAGAAACAAGGAGCAAGGACACAAAAGGCAAGGGCATAAAAAGCCTGGCTGTGATGGTGATTTTGGTGGTGTTTATGCTAATGGCAGTCAATAGCATTTGCCTTGGAGGTCTGGGGATTTATTTCCTCAGTCAGTCCATGAGGGAATCGGCCGAACAGTATGAGGATACTAAGGACCAGGATTACCGAACAGAGATTAAGTCTCAGGTTCAGTCGGCTATTTCCGTAGTGCAGGGTTACTATGACCAGGCAGCAGCCGGCAATTTGACCGAGGAGGAAGCAAAGACCCGGGCGATGGAAGCAATCCGCAGTATGCGTTACAGGGATGATGAGTCGGGATATATCTGGATTGATGCCGTAGACGGTACGTTAGTGATGCATCCAATCCTGTCAGACCAGGAGGGGACTAACCGTATAGATATGACCGATCCCAACGGCGTGAAAATTACGCAGGGTATCATAGATGCAGCGGAGAGCGGCGAGGGTTTCCATGAATTTTCCTTTACCAAGTCAGACGGCGTCACTGTTGCTCCCAAGATTGCCTATGGGCAGAAATTTGCTGCCTGGGGCTGGGTAGTTGCAACTGGCAACTATGTGGATGACATGAATGAAGAGATTGCAGTCAGCAGACAGAGAATCAGCCAGGAGTTTAGTCAGATGATGATTATGTATGCTGTGGCAATTATTCTGATTATAGTGGCAGCGTTTGTGGTGTCATTATTTTTCGGAAGGAGGCTTACGAGCGGGATTCAGCGAATTGAGGGGCATCTCATCAAAACAGCGCAGGGCGACTTATCGTATGAACTTGATGCCCGTCTGATGAAGCGGTCGGACGAGATTGGCAATATTGCGCGTTCCCTGGATGGAGTTAAGAATTCTCTGGCAGCTATGATAGGAAGCATATCTGAGGCTGGCGGGCATTTGCAGAGCAGCAGCCAGAAGTTTAATGACAAGTTTTTGGATATCACCGAGAGTATACAGAATGTAAATACGGCGATTGAAGAACTTGCATTGGGGGCAACGAGCCAGGCTTCTGAGACGGAGACAGTAAACAATAAGATGGCTGAACTCGGTGAAGTTATTGAAGTGGAAAAGCAAGGGGTTAAGAATCTGGAGGAATCAGTTTCTACGATGACGGAATGTTCCGCAGAGGCCTCAGAGAGCATTGATTTGCTTTATAAGATTACGGAGACAACCATAGACACGATTGGAACCGTATATGAACAGACGAACCGCAACAATGAATCGGCAGAAAACATTAACAAAGCTGTGGAGATTATTAAAGGGTTGGCAGAGCAGACAAACTTACTGTCCTTGAATGCAAGCATCGAAGCAGCGCGTGCCGGTGAGGCGGGAAGAGGGTTTGCTGTGGTGGCAGAGGAAATCCGCAATCTGGCGGAGGAATCTGCTAACAGCGCACAGGAGATTGAGGGAATTGTCAAAGAACTCATGGGAAATGTCTCAGTTTCTGTAGATAATATGCAGGTGGTTTCCAAAAATGTGCAGGAACAGCAGGCGCGTCTGGAAGAAACGCGTGATGCATTTGACAGTCTGTATAAGGAAATAAAGCGGGTTGAGAATGTGACACAGGAAATTGGCAGCCAGACAGGCGTACTGGATTCCTTAAGGCGTCTGGTAGCAGATTCAGTAAACAACTTAGCAAGCATTGTCGAAGAAAATGCGGCTTCTACGGAGGAGACCAGCGCTAGTATGCAGCTTGTGGCTGAGGGTATTGAAGAATGCAGCAAGGATACCCGCTCTCTGGTTGAATTGAGCGAGCGGCAAGGGGAAGAGACTAAGAAATTTAAACTATAAACGGAAATGATAGACAGGCAGAAGGGCGTACCGTGGTATGCCCTTCTGTTGCGTTGTCGGTTATTATTCAGCTCCTGTGAAGTTCAGATTAAAAATATTTTTATTTATTTCTTGACATTTTGAGTGCAAGCCTTTATAGTATTTCTACAAGATACTACTAATATTTCTGTTTATGAAAAACAATTACGTAGTTTTATATAGAGGAAGGAACAGGGAATGGGAGAGGGCATGCAATGGTGGAAGAAAGAAAACTGGTGGAATATTTAATGTCCTTTGGGCTGACGGGGCAGGAGGCGTCCATCTATCTGGAACTGTTTCGCTCGGGAACCAGCAATGGCTATGAGCTGGCTAAGAATATAGGTATTTCTCGTTCAAATGTATATAAGGCTTTGGAAGGGTTGTCAGACAAGGGAGCTGCATATATCAGCGAGGGTGTTTCCCGCAAGTTTACAGCGGTAGACGTTGGGGAATTCTGCCGAAACAAGATTAACAGCCTCGTCAGGAAACAGGAGTTTTTGCTGGAGCATATGCCGAAGGAAAAAGAAGAAGCCGAGGGTTATGTTACGATTGTTGCTGATGAAAATATTGCGGACAAGATTCGCAACATGCTGATGACAGCTAAGAAGAGAGTTTATCTATCGATGGCCATGCCGCTGCTTTCTCAGTTTCAAGAGGAATTGAAAGAATTAACGGAGAGGAATATCAAAGTGGTGGTACTGACGGCATTTCCCAAGGATATGGATGAGAAGGCGGGGCAGCTTCCAGCGAAGGCGAAAGGAGTAAAATTATACCTGACTTCGGATAAGAAAAATCAGATTGGAATTATCACGGATTCCAAATATGTGCTTACCGGAGAGCTTGGGAAGGGCAGGGACAGTACCTGCCTGTATACCGGTCAGGTCAACTTTGTGCAGGTGTTCAAGGATTCCATGAAAAATGAAATACGCCTGCTGGAACTGGAAGGAAAGAAAGGAGCAAAACCATGAAAAAAGAACCATTTGTAACGAAGGAACAGTTAGAGGAGATTGTCAAAGAGTATCCTACGCCTTTTCATCTCTATGATGAAAAAGGCATCCGCGAGAATGCGCAGGCTTTGAAGGAAGCATTTTCCTGGAATAAAGGATTTAAAGAATATTTTGCAGTTAAGGCAACGCCCAATCCCTTTTTGATAAACATTTTGAAAGACTATGGCTGTGGCTGCGATTGTTCTTCACTGACGGAGCTTATGCTTGCAGATGCCTTGCATTTTGCAGGTAATGACATAATGTTTTCTTCTAATACTACGCCGGCGGAAGAATTTCAATATGCAGATGAGATTGGCGCAATCATCAATCTGGATGATTTTACGCATATTGATTTTCTGGAGAAAACGATTGGGCATATCCCGGAGACAATCAGCTGCCGCTATAACCCTGGCGGGGTGTTTAAAATCAGCAACAGTATTATGGACAACCCAGGCGATGCGAAATACGGATTTACAACGGAACAGTTGTTTGAAGGTTTTAAATTGTTGAAGGAAAAGGGGGCGAAACATTTCGGCATCCATGCCTTTTTGGCGAGCAATACGGTTACCAATGATTATTATCCCACGCTTGCCAGGACCTTGTTTGAGGTGGCAGTGAAATTGAAAGAGGAGACAGGGGCAGATATCCGTTTTATTAATTTGTCCGGCGGGATTGGCATTCCCTACCGCCCGGAGGAGGAGCCTAACGATATCCGCGCGATTGGCGAGGGCGTCCGCAAAGTTTATGAGGAAGTTCTCGTTCCGGCAGGCATGGGAGAAGTGGCAATATATGCAGAATTGGGGCGTTTCATGATGGGCCCCTACGGTTGTCTGGTGACAAAGGCCATCCATGAGAAACATACCCATAAGGAATACATTGGCTGTGATGCCTGTGCCGTAAACCTGATGCGGCCTGCTATGTATGGCGCTTACCATCATATCACGGTTATGGGTAAGGATAACAGCGTGTGCGACCATAAATATGATATCACTGGTTCACTTTGTGAGAATAACGATAAATTTGCCGTAGACCGTATGCTGCCAAGGATTGACATGGGAGATTTGCTGGTTATCCATGATACTGGGGCACATGGATTTTCCATGGGTTACAATTACAATGGGAAATTAAAATCGGCAGAAATTCTTTTGAAGGAGGATGGAAGCACACAGCTCATACGTCGTGCAGAAACGCCGAAAGACTATTTTGCAACCTTTGATTGTTTTAATATATTAAAAGATTTAAAAGAGCGATAGGGAGGAGAGACGATGATTGAACGCAAAGACGTTTTGTCGGTCGCTTATCTCAAAAAAGCTGTGTTTACCGGAAGCCATGAAGGGATGCGCTTCCGGTTTGCCGCTGTAAAGAAAGAACTTCCCTCTGAAGATGGGGAGGAAAAGGGCAAGGAAATACAGGTTTTGGAAGTTACAGCTTGGGAGGGGCCTTATGCATACGATGCCACGCCTGAGGAAAAAAAGCAGCGGACCGAAACAGAATTTAGCGAGACAGGAATCGGACTGGGAATCGATTATCTGAATAAGCTGTGGGAAGCGGAGCCGGAGAAATGGAAAGCGGCGAAGAATGCGTGGTGAAAAGGTAATTTCATCTACATTTTCTGTTAGATAAATCAGAACCACCGGCTAAGCCGGTGGTTTGCTCACGCCCTATAAGGGCTAATT
>CAJUHY010000025.1 GCA_910585895.1 uncultured Lachnospiraceae bacterium | reverse complement strand
GTCCATTGGTATCTGATGATGGCGGACAGTTATTACAGCAAACCACAACGGGAAGAATATTTTGTTGATTCAGGATACTACAAATTTCACGAAGCATATCATTTACTGCGTTTCGCAAACGAGAAACAAATCGTGGAAAAAGCATATAATGAATATCTAGACTTGAAAAAGAGTAATCTTTGGGGCAGCAGAAAATATTTTTAAGATTTTGCCTCTTTTGCAGGCAAAAGATACGGATAGAAAAGGTGTTCGCAACAGGGACGCCTTTTCTCTTTAATGGAGAGTGGAATGACCTGGTATAAGGAATTTTATGCAGGAGAAAGCATTGAACACAAAAAAGAAAAGGTAAAATGGAAAATCCTTCACAATGCCGGACAACTGGATATATATGTGATTGCCTTAAGCAGCAACTGCGAGAACCTTCTGGATATCATTTCTGCCAAAGAACTGATGCAGAAAGCCTATCCCAAGCAGGATATGCTGGTTGTGGGCGTGGACAAAGGGTATGACAATGCCCTGGAGTTGGCAGCCAAGATTATTATGGACGTGTATCAGAAGACCGGAAATCTGAACGTCAGAGATTATTTTCTGCAGCGGCAGAAAGAAATCAGGAGAGTATCTCTATGGAAATTGTGATACTGATTCTTAAAATCTTCGGCATTATTCTTGGCAGTCTGCTTGCCGTCTGCCTCCTGCTGCTGATAGCAGCGACAACGGTTCCGGTCCGTTATCATGTAAATGCCGAGATAAAGCAGAAGAAAACATCGGGCGGCGCTGCCCTTTTCTGGCTGTTTCATATCATAGATTTCAGATTCTTCTATGGCGAAGATGGGATAGTATTCAAGTTACGGATTTTGGGACTTCCGATTCGTCTTCAGGAAAAAAAGAACAGGAAACCGAGACGGCGCAGGAAGAAAAAATCTTTCCCAGTTGAGAAAATGGAAACGTCTGTCGACAATGAGCGCAAAGAGCCGGCGGCAGAAGAGAGGAAAGTAAATAATATAGGACCAACAGGGCAGAATAGGACAGAAGAACACGAAGATAATGAAAAAAAGAAGGGCTGGCAGCCGCTATCGCGCCTCCGAAATATCTGCGCAGGTGTAAGGGAATGGATTTCCGGTATCAAAGAAGGGGTTGCAACGGCGAAAGAAAAAATCAACGACATAAAAAAAATGATTTTGGATGAAACTAATAAGAGCGCGATTATCAAGATATGGCGGGAATTGAAATATCTTATTCGCCATTATACTCCGCGCAAAGCCTGGGGAGAACTTTCTTTTGGTATGTCAGACCCTGCGCGGACCGGACAGATTTTGGGAGCGCTGAGCGTACTGCCTTTCTGGGCCCGATACAAAATCAGTATTTATCCGGACTTTCAGACAGAAACATTCTTCGCGGAAGGCTGGCTTAAAATGAAAGGACATATCCGGCTCTGGCATCTTCTGGTGTCAGTCATCCGGTTAATCAAAGATAAAGATATAAGGTTATCGTTGGAAAGAATCAGATTATGACAGGAGGTATATGACTATGCAGGAGAATAATTTTAACACTACGGTCCAATCCCTGTTCAAAGGGATGGACAGCTTCATTACAACAAAGACTGTAATCGGGGAGGCTGTGCATATCGGCGACACGATAATTCTGCCGCTGATTGAAGTTTCTTTTGGAGTAGGAGCCGGAGCATTCAGCCAGGAAAAAAAGAACAGCGCTGGCGGAGGTCTGGGCGGCAGGATTACGCCGAGCGCCGTTTTGGTCATCCAGAATGGCAACGCAAAACTTGTAAATGTCAAGAATCAGGACAGCATTACCAAGATTCTCGATATGGTTCCGGAACTGGTAGACAAATTTGCCAGCAAGAATGCGGCCAAGAAAAGTTCTGCGGCAGATGAATCTGCAAAAGCAGCGGCGGCAAAGGACCTTTCCGAAAAACTGAATCTCGCTGCAGAGGAAGGCTGAACAGTTACGGCAAATCATCAGAGACATCATGCATGAACAGAAGAAACAGGGCATATATTAGTAATGATATATACTCTGTTTTTTGGTGATGATGTGAAACGACTGATAGGTTTCATTTTATTTTGGATTGCAGTAGGAATGGCGATTATGCTTCTTTTGCCCAGCGATTTCTTGGGTGTGCTGCTTATTTTTCTGTTCCTGCTCTTAGGATATAACTTGTTCTGCTGTTAAGTGGAAATAGAGTGCTTATCTTATTTTTTATTCTAATTAGGAAGACCACTCACGCTTTAACGTGACAAGGGCTTTCCTAGTAGAATAAAAAAAGGAGCAGTACATTGAATACCAATGAACTGCCCTGATTGATTTCGATACGAACTAAGCTCTTTCTACTTTTCCGCTTCTTAAGCAAGAAGTACAAACATACATCCTCTTAGCGTTATCGCTTCCATTTACTTTGCACCTTACGGATTTAATGTTAGATTTCCACATTTTGTTAGTTTTTCTATGTGAATGGCTGACATTTTTTCCGAAATGTGCACCTTTTCCACAAATGCTGCATTTTGCCATAATTGCACCTCCTTGCAATTTACTAAGCCTAAACCACAGGCTCACAACATGAATATTCTACCAGAAAGATTTCCAGATTGCAAGTAAAAAATGATTTTTTTACAAAAAAGAAAATATATGTTTCTTTTTTGAGGAAAACAGGGTATAATATCCAATAAAGCAATGAGCAGTGCAGGATTGCCAGAAATAAACATGAGTTGCGCTGCTTTCTATCCCACTGCTGGATTATGGAGGTTACAGTATGAAAGGACAGTTAATAACACAATATGGAAAAGTGTTGATTGATACAGATGTAATTGCAATTTATGCCGGTTCTGTTGCCGTAGAGTGTTTCGGCATTGTCGGAATGGCTGCTGTAAATGTCAAGGATGGCTTAGTAAAGCTTTTAAAGCGCGATTATCTGAATCATGGAATCAATGTCAGCCTCAAGGATAATAAAATTCGTTTAGATTTTCATGTGATTGTTTCCTATGGCGTAAGTATTTCCACTGTTTCTGATAACTTAATCAGTACGGTGAAATACCAGGTAGAAGAGTTTACCGGTATGAAAATCGAAAAAATCAACATCTTCGTAGAAGGTGTGAGAGTGATTGATTAAGGAGGACGTAAAAGTGGCGATAACTACAATCGATGCCCCCATGCTTTCCAAAATGTTTTTGGCGGGTGCAAAAAATCTGGAAGCAAAGAAAGAATGGATTAACGAATTAAATGTTTTTCCGGTGCCGGATGGCGATACAGGAACCAATATGACTATGACAATCATGTCAGCTGCAGCAGAAGTAAGCAATCTGGGTGCAGACCCGGCGATGGCAGATCTCGCCAAGGCAATTTCCTCCGGTTCCTTAAGAGGCGCAAGGGGAAATTCAGGAGTTATTCTCTCCCAGCTGTTTCGCGGGTTCACCAGGGAAATCGGTAAATATAAGGAATTAGACACCATTGTGTTAAGCGATGCATTTCAAAAAGCTGTAGAGACTGCCTACAAGGCAGTTATGAAACCAAAAGAGGGGACTATCCTTACCGTAGCAAAAGGCGCCGCGGACAAGGCCATGGAGATGATTGGCGAAACAGAAGATTTGACAGTTTTTCTGGATGAAGTCATCAAACATGCAGAGTATGTGCTGAGCAAGACACCGGAGATGCTTCCAGTGTTAAAGCAGGCAGGGGTTGTCGACTCCGGTGGACAGGGGTTAGTGACTGTCCTCAGAGGCGCCTATGACGCCCTCATGGGGAAAGAAATAGATTATACCATTGAAAATACAGCTTCTGCAGGCAGTACAGTTAAAATTTCACAGCAGACAGAACAGGATATTAAATTTGGGTATTGTACAGAATTTATCATTGTACTGAACCAGCCGTTGACCGAGAATGAAGAATTTGAATTTAAAGCGTTTTTAGATTCTATTGGTGATTCAATTGTGGTGGTTGCAGACGATGAGATTACAAAAGTCCATGTACATACCAATGATCCTGGACTTGCCATTCAGCGTGCGCTGACATTTGGTTCGCTGAGTAAAATCAAAATCGACAACATGCGTGAAGAACATCAGGAAAAGCTTATCAAGGATGCACAGAAGGTAGCTGCCGAACAGAAAGCGGAAAGTAACAAACGCCGTTCTATGCAGGACAGTAAGGCGGAGAAGGAACAGATGCCGAAAAAGGACATGGGATTTGTTTCAGTCTCCATCGGCGAAGGCATCAACGAAATCTTTAAGGGATTGGGCGCCGACTATATTATTGCCGGCGGGCAGACGATGAATCCCAGCACGGAGGATGTGCTGAATGCCATTGAAGAAGTAAATGCGGATAATATTTTTATCCTGCCGAATAATAAAAATATCATTCTGGCGGCTAATCAGGCGGCATCTTTGATTGAAGAGAAGAATGTTTTTGTCATTCCTACCAAGACTGTGCCCCAGGGAATTACGGCGTTGATTAATTTTATGCCTGACAGTACGGCTGAAGAGAATGTACAGCGCATGACAGAGGAGCTTTCCAATGTCAGCAGCGGCCAGGTAACCTATGCCGTTCGTGACACACTAATTGATGATAAATCCATCAAACAGGGCGATTATATGGGTATTGGCGACAATGGCATCCTCTCCGTAGGAAAAGATATGGAAACAGTCACCAAAGAGATGGTGGCAGAGATGGCGGACGAAGATTCCGCGATTATCAGCATCTACTACGGCGAAGAGGTTGAGGAAGCCGCAGCGCAGAAATTAGGCGCGGAATTGGAAGAAAAGTATCCTGACTGTGAAGTGGAAGTACATTTTGGAGGTCAGCCGATTTATTACTACGTTATCTCTGTAGAATAGCAGCAATCAGTAATTGGAAAACCAGCGTTCCCTAAATTGCAAAACGAGGAAACTCACATGTAATTAGGAGCTGGATATATGATAAAGGAGCAGTCCCATGGAACGAACATCCAATATCGGAACATTAAAAGGGATTGGAGCAAAAACGGAACAATTATTCCATAATCTGGGAGTATACACCATTGGTGATATACTCCTTCATTATCCCAAAAATTATGACAAGCTGCCCATGATTACACCTCTGTCAGAACTGCCATCGCTTTTTGCCAGCCAGGCATTTGCGCAGGAAACGGCGGCGGAAGCAACAGAAGATGATAATAGCAGAGAACATCGGCAGGAGGTTACAGCGGCGGTTGCAGCAAGAATTGATAAGACGCCGTTTGTACGTGCCACAAGAAATATGCAGGTGACAACCCTGGCGCTGCTTGAGGGGAATGTCAAAGCTGAACTGGTCTGGTTCCGTATGCCTTATCTGAGGAATACCCTCAAAGTAGGGGGATGGTTTGTATTCTTGGGGAAAGTGACACGCAAAGGCCAAATCCTTCACATGGAACAGCCTCAGATATATAGTCCGGAGAAATATCAGTCCATGCTGGATTGTCTGTGGCCAAGTTATCCATTGACCGCCGGGCTCAAAAAAAACAAGCTTTCACAGACCATCCGTCAGGCTTTGGAGGAGTTGGACTTATCTGTGGATTATCTTCCCGAGGAAATCAGAGCAAAACACGGACTTGCCGAATACAATTATGCCCTGGAAAATATTCATTTTCCAGAAAATGAAACCGCCTTGGCGCAGGCAAGGAAACGATTGATTTTTGATGAATTTTTCCGGTTTATCTTAGCGGCCGGAATGCAGAAAGAACAGATGGAAGAGGTGTGGAACACATTTACCTTTCCGCCGTTGGAGGACGAAACTTTATGGGCGGACCAGGTAATGGAACAGCTGCCTTACCGTTTGACCAATGCACAGGAGCGGACGCTTGCAGAAATCCGTCGGGATTTGCGTGGGAAAAAGGTCATGCAGCGTCTGGTACAGGGCGATGTGGGTTCTGGCAAGACAATTATCGCATTTCTTGCCATGCTGGATGCAGCGCAGGCTGGTTATCAGTCTGCATTGATGGCGCCGACAGAAGTACTTGCCATGCAGCACTATCAGAATTTTACGGAAATGTGTGAATCTTTTGGGCTGCGGATACCAGTTATCCTTCTGACCGGCTCATTGACGGTCAAAGAGAAACGCCGCGCCTATGAGCGGATGCAACTTTATCCCACTGCCATGGTAGTGGGTACCCATGCGCTGATTCAGGAACGCGCCGTATATGATAACCTGGCGCTTGTCATTACCGATGAACAGCACCGTTTTGGCGTCAAACAGCGGGAATCGCTATTTCTCAAAGGCGGACAGCCGCATGTATTGGTGATGAGTGCAACGCCGATTCCGCGGACGCTTGCCATTATCTTATATGGGGATTTAGATATCTCCGTAATAGATGAAGTTCCTGCAAGACGGCTTCCTATCAAAAGCTGCGTTGTTGGGAAGAAGTCACGGAATGCTTCTTATGAATTTTTGCGAAAAGAAATTGCCAAGGGGCATCAGGCATATATTATTTGTCCTCTGGTGGAGGAAAGTGAGGGGCTTGAAGCGGAAAATGTTACAGAGTATGCAGAAAAACTGAAACTGCAGCTGCCGGCAGAAATAACTGTTGAATGTCTGCACGGCAAAATGAAATCCGGCAGGAAAAACCTGATTATGGAACAGTTTGCGCGCAATGAAATTCAGGTTTTAGTATCTACCACAGTCATTGAAGTGGGGGTCAACGTACCCAATGCCACAGTGATGATGATTGAAGATGCCCAGCGTTTTGGGCTTGCCCAGCTTCACCAGCTTAGAGGAAGAGTGGGAAGGGGCAGTGAACAGTCCTACTGTATCATGGTCAACACTACAGACAGCGATAAGGCCCAAAAACGACTGGAGATTTTAAATAAATCAAACGATGGATTTTTTATTGCGGGTGAGGATTTAAAATTGCGGGGGCCAGGAGATTTCTTCGGTATCCGTCAGAGCGGTCTGTTAGAATTCCGTCTGGGGGATATTTACCAAAATGCAGACCTGCTTAAGCAGGCTTCCGAAGAGGCTAAGATATTGCTGCAGGAAGATTGCAGACTCGAATCTCCGGAGCATACAGCAATCCGCGCGGAACTTGGTTATTATCTTGACAGGCAGTCGGAAATCGTAAACCTTTAACACAGTTCACGGACAAAAGGGAGATGCCATGTCTGACATCTCCCTTTTATTAGGCGGGTTCGCCCAAATTACGGCAGTCCTGCTTATTTACCTGCCATCTGCCTCTCCTGGGCTTCGATCATTTTCTTCACCATATAGCCACCTACAGAACCATTTTGTCTGGAGGTTAAATCTCCGTTATAACCGTTTTTCAAAGGAACTCCAATTTCGTTTGCTACTTCAAACTTGAACTTATCCAATGCACTTTTTGCCTCTGTAACTACTGCTTTGTTAGATGAATTTGACATATCGTATCCCTCCTGTTGTCTTTGGTATCACGCACATTACACGTATTGCATGCACAATGCGTGCCTGTTTTGCAACCGTTTGCCGGCTACAGAGATATTATATGCAGTGAAAGAGGGAATAGACATGCAGTTCTTGCCGGTTTTGACAAATTTTAGGAAATTTAATCCGCAATCAGCGTCAAGCCGTTGATATCAGGGGAAGCAACCAGCGAATAATTCGTATAATAGACCACAAAGCCTGGTTTGCTGCCATTTGGCTTTTTAACGTTTTTCTTCTGCAGGTAATCAATTTCCACCTTGTCATTTCCGCGCCCTTTGGAATAATAGGCAGCGAGCCGCCCAGCTTCCTCATAGGCTCGGTCCGGAAGTTCCTCTCCATTTGTTTTTACCAGAACATGAGAGCCGGGAATCCCTTTGGCATGGAACCACCAGTCATTGCCTGAGGCAAATTTAAATGTCAGCTCATCATTTTGAAAATTATTCTTTCCTATATATATATGAAATCCGTCCGTAGAGAGATAGTGGAACGGTTTGCTTTTAATTTTCACTTTTTTGCCGATATGTTTCTTCTTGATATAGCCAAATTGTGTTAGTTCTTCTTTAATCTGAGTTAAATCTTCCTCGGATACGGCAATGTCCAAAGAAGTGGAGATGGATTCCAGATGTTCGATTTCCTCTTGCGTTTCCTTAATTAATTCCGTCAACGCTTCATAAGTACGTTTGAGTTTATTGTAACGGTCAAAGTATTTCTGTGCATTTTCCTGCGGTGTAAGTTGTGTATCCAGCGGAATCGTAATATTTTCATTGGTATAATAATTTAAAGCGGTCAGGTTCTTTGCCCCCTCTTCGAGTCCATAGCCGTACGTGTTGATGAGCTCGCCGTACACCTTGTATTTCTCACGTTTTTCCGTATCTTTTAGCTGTTTTAACTGTAAATCATATTTTTTGCGGCTACGTTCTAAAACTGTGCTCACCACTTTGCGTAAATCCACGGATTTCTGGCGGATACGTGTGTAGATATTCTTATCTTTGTAGAAAGTTTCCAATACCGTAGAAATATCGGGATAACGGATATTGTCCAAATCCTCATACTGTGTCAGAACAACGGCGGCAAATTCCACTGGTTCCTTGCCCTTTTTAATAATATTGGGGGAAAATCTGCCCTCACGGATATCCTCTGCCAGCCAGCAAAAATGATGGTAGAGGTGCAGCTGTTCTTCTGATGACAACGCCGCTGCGGGACGGTCAGCGTCGAGACCTGCGCGGAAACATAGTTCCGAGGCAATCACCGGGCTGATTCCGGTATAAGTCGTATAGAGGCATTTTGCTAAATTCTGCGGTTTGGCAAAGACTTTATCTGTAAATTCTTCCTCGGAAGTTTCCAGAGGGTTATATTTCTCCTGTGTTTCTGGGATAAAATACATCCTGCCGGGAAGGACTTCGCGGACAGAGCTGACTTGGGCGGGAATATGTTTGATGCTGTCAATAATTTTGCCATCTGCATCACAGAAGATAATATTACTGTGTTTGCCCATAATTTCTACAATCAACTGTTTCTGACAAAGGTCCCCGAGTTCGTTTAAATGTTCAATTTCAAAATTGATGATTCGTTCCATATGCGGCTGCCATATTTTGGTAATCCTGCCGTTGGCAATATGCTTCCTCAGCAGCATACAGAAATTCGGCGCAGTCATGGGACTGGGCTTGTTTTCTTTCGTGAGGTAGATAAGGGGCAGGGAAGCGCTGGCAGATAACAGCAGGCGCACCTGTCCCTGGTTCCCCTTGAGGGTCAGCAGCAATTCATCGCTTTCCGGCTGAGCAATTTTACTGATTCTTCCATTTAATATGTTTTCATTTAATTCTTTTACAAGATTTGCAATTACAATTCCATCAAAAGCCATGACCATTTATCTCCTTTAAGTATCATTCACAACGTTAGGCTATCTCATAGTATATACCAACTTCCCCAAATAGAAAACCTTAAAAAGAAAATTTGACTATTTCTGGAAACTGTTTTATAATACATTCATCTATACCTTGGGAACACCAGATGAACGCACGGTGAAATACCCAGAGGTACGCATACGAAAGTGGGATGTTATCAATGATAAAAAGCATGACGGGTTTTGGACGCTGTGAAATTGCGAATGAATCGCGTAGGGTTATTGTGGAGATGAAATCGGTGAATCACCGTTATCTGGACGTTGCCATTAAGATACCGAAGAAACTGACCCTTTTTGAGAGTCCAGTGCGCAATCTGATGAAAGAATATGCACAGCGTGGGAAGATTGACATTTATATCACTTATGAGGACTGTACAGAGAATCAGGTACAGTTAAAATACAACGAGGCTCTTGCCGGGGAATATCTCAAATACATGCAGCAAATGTCAGAACAGTTTGAACTGCCTTTGGATTTGACAGCTCGGTCGCTTGCGAGATACCCAGAAATCCTAACGATGGAAGCCCAGGAATTGGATGAGAAAGAATGGTGGCAGTTACTAGAGCAGGCTATCCGCGGAGCAGCTGAGAAATTTGTAGAAGCCAGAATCCGCGAGGGTGTACAGCTCCGCGATGATTTGTTAAAAAAGCTGGATGTTATGACAGGGTATGTGGAGCAGATTGAGGAACGCTCCCCGGAAATTATCGCAGAATACCGCAAGAAACTCACAGATAAGGTACAGGAACTTCTCGTAGATACACAGGTTGATGAGGCCAGGTTGATGACAGAAGTGACGATTTTTGCAGATAAGATATGTACAGATGAAGAGACTGTCCGTTTAAAGAGCCACATCGGCAGCATGAAGGATACGTTGATGCTGGGCGACAATATCGGCAGGAAACTTGATTTTATTGCACAGGAGATGAACCGGGAGGCTAACACCATATTGTCGAAGGCGAACGATATGGCTGTCTCAGATATTGCGATTAATCTGAAAACGGATATTGAGAAAGTTCGGGAACAGATTCAGAATATTGAATAGAGGAAGCGCACAGATGAATAAAAAAGGAATTTTAGTCGTTGTTTCCGGTTTTTCGGGAGCTGGTAAAGGAACCATTATGAAGCAGCTGTTGGAGGAGTATCCAGGCAGATATTCACTTAGTATCTCGGCAACTACACGCAGTCCGAGAAATGGCGAGAGCCATGGGAAGGAATACTTTTTCGTGTCGAGAGAAGAATTTGAGCAGATGATTGACGAGAATGCATTGATTGAATATGCTCAGTATGTAGGGAATTACTATGGAACTCCCAAAGAATATGTGATGGGGCAGCTAGACGAAGGCAGGGATGTTATTTTAGAGATAGAAATCCAGGGCGCTCTCAAAGTAAAAGAAGCTTACCCGGATACGCTGCTGCTGTTTGTTTCCCCGCCCAACGCCGGTGAATTGAAAAACCGTCTGGTGAACAGGGGAACAGAAGATATGGCAACGATTGATTCAAGATTGAACCGCGCATGGCAGGAAGCACAGGGCGTGGAGCAGTATGATTACTTTGTTGTCAACGATAATTTGGAAGAATGTGTACAGCAGGTACATTCTATCATACAAAATGAACATGCCCATGTGGCAAGGAACCATGAAGTAATTGAAAATATCAGAACAGAGCTTCGGGGCTTTGTGAAAGGAGATTGATTATTATGATGTTACATCCATCTTATACGGACTTGATGAAGGTAGTAAACAGCGGTGTGGAAACTGGAGATGAGCCGGTGGTAAACAGCCGTTATTCCATTGTGCTGGCGACTTCTAAAAGGGCGCGGCAGATTATCAGCGGTGAAGACCCCCTGATTGACAGTCCCTCTAACACCAAACCGCTTTCCATTGCAGTGGAAGAGGTGTTCAACAGCAAAGTAACCATTATGGGTGAAGATGATTCAGAGGATGATGAGGAAGTTTGAAAGTTTTAGTTATTTCCCTTGGATGTGACAAAAATCTAGTAGACACAGAATTTATGATAGGGTCATTGCAGGAATGTGGGCACACATTCACGAATGAGGAAGATAAAGCAGATGCTATTATTATCAATAGCTGCTGCTTTATTAATGATGCCAAGGAAGAAAGCATCAACACAATTCTGGAGATGGCAGAATATAAAAAGCATGGGAATTGCCAGGCGCTGATTGTGACTGGCTGCCTTGCGCAGCGGTACCGCGATGAGATTCTGGAGGAAATTCCGGAAGTAGACGCTATCTTGGGAACCAATTCTTATGAGGAAATTGCAGAAGCTTTGTCTAGGGTGCAAAACGGCAAACGTTATGTATGCTGCCATGCCTTAGAAGGGCTTCCGGTACATAAAGCCAAACGTTCCCTGACGACAGGAGGTCATTATGCACATTTAAAAATTGCTGAAGGCTGCAACAAACATTGCAGCTACTGCATTATCCCCAAGATACGCGGAGCTTACCGCAGCGTACCGATGGAGGAACTTCTTGCCCAGGCGCGGGAACTTGCTGCCTGGGGCGTGAAGGAACTGATTCTCGTAGCACAGGAGACCACACTCTATGGCGTGGATTTATATGGGAAGAAATCATTACATGTACTGCTTGATAAGCTGAATGAAGTTTCGGGACTCCAGTGGATTCGTATCATGTACTGCTACCCGGAGGAAATATATGAAGAGTTGATTGATTCCATCAAACGCAACAAGAAAGTATGTCATTATCTGGACATGCCTATTCAACATATCAATGATACGATGTTAAAGAGGATGGGGCGGCAGACGACCAGGGCGGAACTGACAGACAAAATTGCTCATTTAAAACAGGAGATTCCTGATATTACGCTGCGCACTACATTAATTGCCGGTTTTCCGGGGGAAACACAGGAAATGCATGAGGAACTGATGTATTTCCTGAACGAGACGGAATTTGACCGTCTGGGCGCTTTCACCTACTCCCCGGAAGAGGGAACGCCAGCGGCAGGATTTACAGACCAGCTTGCAGAGGAACAGAAAGAAGCATGGCGTGATGATATCATGGAACTGCAGGAGGAGATTATCTGCGATAAGAATGAGGGAATGAAGAATCAGGAGCTATGGGTCATGATTGAGGGCAGCATGGAGGGGGCACATGCCTATGTGGGAAGAACCTACCGGGATGCACCGGAGATTGACGGATATATCTTTATTGACACCAGCGAAACGCTTATGACAGGTGATTTTGTAAAAGTGCGTGTCACCGGAGCATATGAATATGATTTGATAGGAGAGATGATACCATGAATTTACCGAATAAATTAACAATATTACGTGTAATTTTGATAGTGCCCTTTGTAGTTTTTATGCTGGTTCCGATTTGGGGAGAAACGATTAGTATGTATGCCGCGGTGGTAATATTCATCATTGCCAGTTTGACAGACCTCTTTGATGGAAAAATTGCCCGCAAATATAACCTTGTCACGAATTTTGGCAAATTTATGGACCCGCTTGCAGATAAATTGCTGGTGGCAGCTGCCTTAATCTGCCTTACAGCAAACGGCAGGCTGAGTGCCTGGATTTCCATTATCATTATCAGCCGTGAATTTATTATCAGTGGTTTTCGTCTGGTGGCATCCGATAATGGGATTGTGATTGCAGCCAGCTATTGGGGCAAATTCAAGACAACGTTCCAGATGGTGATGATTATTATGCTGATTTTAAATTTTGACAACCAGATTTACCAGGTTTGTGCTGTGGTTGTCACCTATATCGCATTGATTCTGACCATAATTTCCCTGATTGACTATCTGATGAAGAATAAAGACGTTCTCAAAGAGCAAAAATAAAGTTGATTTTATTATTTCGAAGAAAAGGACGTTGATAAATATGACAGTAGAATTGATTTGTGTGGGAACAGAATTGCTGCTGGGGAACATTGTAAACACCAATGCAGCTTTTATTGCCGAGAAATGTGCCATGCTGGGGCTATCTATGTTTTATCAGAGCGTGGTTGGCGATAATCAGGGACGGTTGGAAGAACTTTTGCGGACAGCCAAAGAGCGTTCCGATGTGATTATCTTATGCGGGGGATTGGGACCTACCCAGGATGACCTTACCAAGGAGACGGCTGCCAAAGTCATGGGAAAAAGGTTGATAGAAGATGAGCGCGCACGCAAAGAGATTGAAGAGTTTATGGCAAAACGCAGCCGCGCCATAACAGAGAACAACTGGAAGCAAGCGTTGACTCCGGAAGGAAGCATGGTATTATATAATCCCAATGGAACGGCACCGGGAATTATCATGGAAGATGGACAGACATCTGTGATTCTTCTGCCGGGACCGCCGAATGAGTTGGTTCCCATGTTTGAGGAGCAGGTTTACCCTTATCTTAAGGAGCGAGGACCGGAGACAATCTGCTCCAAAATGGTAAAATTATGCGGAATCGGCGAGAGTTCTGCTGAGACAAAAATTTTGGACCTGATTGAAGGGCAGACGAATCCCACTGTGGCGCCCTATGCCAAGACCGGAGAAGTGCATCTTCGCCTTACCGCAAAAGCGTCAAGCGAAGAGGAGGCTTACCGGATGATTTTGCCGGTGGAAGAGGAGCTTAAGAAACGTTTCGGCAGCCTGATTTACACGGATGACCCGCAGATGACGCTGGAGATGGCAATCTATGAACTGCTGAAAGTGCACAATCTTACGGTGACGACCGCTGAATCCTGTACCGGAGGATTGCTTGCAGGACGTCTTATCAATGTCCCAGGTATTTCGGAATGCCTCAAGGAGGGGTATGTCACATATTCCAATGAGGCGAAGGAAAAGCTTCTGGGAGTACCAGCAGAGACATTGCGGGAGCATGGCGCGGTCAGTCCGCAGACGGCGGAGGCGATGGCGGCAGGCGGAGCCAGGGCAGCAAATGCCGATTTATGCATAGCTGTCACAGGAATTGCCGGACCTGACGGCGGAACCAAGGAAAAACCGGTGGGGCTCGTGTACATGAGTTGTTACTGCCGGGGCAAGTTATATACAGAGAAGAACCAGTATACCGGAAGCCGCAGCAAAATCCGGGAGTATTCCGTAGCCAGTGCATTGACACTGTTAAGGAAAGCGATACTGGAATTAACGGATTGATGAGGTGATTCCATGCGGATTATAGCAGGAAAAGCAAGGAGCCTGCCTTTGAAAACCCTTTCAGGGTTGGATACCAGACCTACTTCAGACAGGATAAAGGAAACTCTTTTTAATATCTTAACCCCCAGCCTGTACGACTGTCGTTTTCTGGATTTGTTTGCAGGAAGCGGACAGATGGGCTTAGAGGCAGTCAGCCGGGGCGCTAAGCTGGCTGTATTTGTGGAAAATAACAAGAAAGCTGCCGCCTGTATTGAGGAAAACATCCATTTTACGAAACTTACTGATAACTGTACCCTGCTTGTCAGGGACGTGGTGGCTGCCATTCAGCAAATGGCAGGCCGTGAAACATTTGATGTGGTATTTATGGACCCCCCTTACGGCAGGAACTTGGAGCAAGAGACGCTGAAAGCTCTGGCAAATGCGGGCATTATCGGGGAAGATTCCTTGGTTATTGTGGAATCTTCCCTTGATACGGATTTGTCCTATGCTGCAGACTTGGGATATGAAATCACAAGAGAGAAGACATATAAAACCAATCAACATACATTTTTACGGTTTACCGGGTAAGCCGGGATAAGGGTGACATATGAGAAGAGCAATATATCCGGGGAGTTTTGATCCGGTAACTTTTGGACACATTGACATGATAGAGCGTTCGGCAAAAATTGTAGATGAACTGGTGGTTGCAATTTTGAACAATAGTGCAAAAAATCCATTGTTTTCTGTGGAAGAACGTGTTAGTATGTTAAAAGAAATAACCAATCATGTGCCAAATGTCAAGATTCAGTTTTTTGATGGACTTTTGATTGATTATGCAAAGAAAATTGAGGCTACAATAATTATACGGGGACTTCGTGCCGTGACGGATTTTGAATACGAGTTGCAGATTGCCCAGACCAACCGGATTGTCAGTTCAGAGATAGATACCATATTTCTTACTACCAGTCTGGAATATGCTTATTTGAGTTCCACCATCGTCAAGGAGGTTGCTTCTTATGGAGGAGACATTTCCCATTTTGTGCCGGAACAGTTGATACCGCAGATTTATGAAAAATATAATATTTAAGGAGCATAGTGTATGAGCAGCAAAATCGAACAGGCGATAGACGAAATTGAAGATTTTATTGAGAACTGTAAATTTAAGTCTTTTTCCAATACGCAGATTATTGTAGATAAAGAGGAACTTGACAATTTATTGTCAGAACTCAGGCATCGGACACCGGACGAAATCAAACGTTACCAGAAGATGATAAGCAACAAAGAAGCAATCCTTGCAGATGCTAAAGCCAAGGCAGAAGCCATTATTGCCAAGGCGGAGGTACATACTACAGAGCTGATTAGCGAGCATCAGATTATGCAGAGGGCATATGCCCAGGCAGATGAAGTGGTGCGGATTGCCACTAATCAGGCACAGGAGATTTTAGATAACGCCACCAACGATGCCAACAGCATCCGTATGGGGGCTATTCAGTATACAGACGACATGTTAAACAGCTTAGAGGAAATTATCGTGACGGCAATGGAAATGACCAGCGCCAGGACCGAAAGTCTCTTAGGCGCGCTTCAGGGTTGTTTTGAAAAGGTAAGTGCAAACCGCAGGGAACTTGCACCGGCAGAGATGGAAGTGGCGCTGACACAGGAAGCACAACAGGCTCCTGCCGGCGGGAAGGCTGCTCCCCAAGACATCCAATTGACGGATATTAATTAAGGCTTTTGTTTTGCGGGCTAATGGACCAATAGCAGTGACAACCCCAGAGAGATAGCAGTTCCCAGAAGTTTCATTTTAAGGTAAGGCAGCATGGAGAATCCGCTGTCTTTGACCATGGAGGCGGTCTGTGCGAAGCCGGAAAGCCCTCCAAAGGCTGTAAATGCTACCATCAGCGGATATGCAAGCGAGAACCCCAGTCCCTGGCCTGCAGTATAAGAGATTCCATTCGTTATCTCCGTCAGACCAATCAACAGGCATTTTAATATGGGGGTTGTTATGGGCAGCAACGTTGTCATTTGCGCCAATATGGCAAACATGATAATATATCCGCCTAACTTTGCCAGCGTTTCAAAACCGTTCATAATACCGGCGTCTATGAGTTGAAGGTTCATGGATGCCGCTTTTTTTTCAGATACCGCTGCGGGCGTCCGAAAGTGTTGCTTTCGGTTCCAGAGCATATAAAGCATAAGGGGCGGGACATATAGAATCAGGTAGGTAGCAAGGCGCAGCTGTGGCTGCCCCAGACTTTCCCCTAAAATAAAACTGCCGACAAACATGGGACTGATATTATTGCAGGCACAAAACAGCCGCTGTCCCTCCTCGCGGCTCATTTTCCCGGATTCTACTAAATCTGCTGTGATTTTGCTTCCCATGGGAAAGCCAAATAAAAGTCCTGCCGTGAGCGGATAAATTCCTGCGCTGCTGATAGGGAAGAATTTACCCACAAGACGGTGGATAAATCCTGCAAAACTGTCCAGTATCCCGGAATGAATCAGGATATAGGAAAGGATAGAAAATGGCAGCAGCGTTGGCAGCATATTTTCATACCAGAGGTTTAAGCCAATGGCGGCGGCGCTGACGGATTTTTCTGGAAAAGCAAGAATATAAATTAAAAATCCAATTACAATAATAATGTACATGATTTTTTTCATAGTTTATTCTATGAGCCAAATATATAAATATACCAATGGAGGAGACTATCATGAGAGTTTGTGAACATTTAGAACCCAAGAAGGTATTTGCGTATTTTGAGGATATCTGCCAGATTCCCCATGGTTCCCGGAATACTAAGGCCATCAGTGATTATTGCGTGTCTTTTGCTAAGGCGCATAACCTTAGATATATCCAGGACGAAGACAATAACGTGATAATTTTCAAGGATGCATCTGCGGGTTATGAGAACTCGGAACCAGTCATCATCCAGGGACATCTGGATATGGTATGCGAAAAAGAAAGCGGCGTAGAGATTGATTTTGAAAAAGATGGCCTGAAATTGTATGTAGACGGAGATTTCCTCAAAGCGGAGGGGACGACGCTTGGCGGCGATGACGGAATTGCCGTTGCCTATGCCCTCGCCATCTTGGATGATGATTCACTGGCACATCCGCCTTTGGAGGTTGTCTTTACGGTGGATGAAGAAATCGGTATGCTGGGCGCTGAGACGATGGACCTTTCGATGTTAAAGGGACGAAAACTTCTGAACATTGATTCCGATGAAGAGGGAATCTTCCTTACAAGCTGTGCCGGCGGGCTGCAGGCAACCTGTGAGTTTCCAGTATCCAGAATAGAGACGGAGGGTATCAGCTATGAAGTGAAAGTAAGCGGGCTGCAAGGCGGACATTCGGGCAGCGAAATTGACAAAGAACATGGCAATGCCATCTTTTTGCTGGGAAGAGTGTTGGATTCCCTGAGCGGGGAAGTTTCTTTCGCCATTGAGACAATGGAGGGCGGACTCAAGGACAATGCCATTCCCCGGGATGCCAAGGCTGTTATCGTTGTGGAATCTGAGGAAATGGGCAGCCAACTGTGTGGAAAACTGCAGGAGTTAGGGCAGAAACTGCAAAAGGAGCTTCAAGTTTCAGATCCAGATATTACCGTGTCCTGTCAGAAGCTGGCAAACGGCAAAGTATCTGTTCTCCATGGCACGGCAGCTACCAAAGCATTATTTTTCCTGCGCACAATGCCCAATGGTATCCAGCACATGAGCATGGACATAGAAGGGTTGGTAGAGACATCTCTGAATGCCGGAGTTATGAGACTCAACGAAGAAAAGTTTTATGTGTGCTTTGCTGTACGCAGCAGCGTCACCAGCAGGAAGTGGGAGGTTGCAGACCGCCTGACATTTCTCACAGAATTTCTGGGCGGCGAGATTACCATCGGCGGCGATTATCCGGCGTGGGAATACAAGGCGGATTCCGTCATGCGTGAACTGATGGCAGAGACTTATCGGGAGCTATTTGGAGAGGAAGCAAAGATTCAGGCTATCCATGCCGGATTGGAATGCGGTCTTTTTTCCGGCAAGATTCCCGGGCTTGACTGTATTTCCTTCGGTCCCAACAATTACGATATTCACACGCCGAAGGAACGTCTGAGCATTTCTTCCACAGAGAAAATCTGGAGATTGATTGTGGAATTTTTAAAACGTCTGAAATAAGGCAGTTGTTATCAAGAAGAAATAATATGAAACAGCAAGGAGTCTATGAAGTATTATAAGAAGGTCATAATCCATGTATTGATTCTTACCGCAATGCTCTGTTTTATCACTGTGCTGCTAGGGCGCATACAGCAGCTTGCAAAGATTACCTGCCTTTTGGAGGAAGATACGACAGAACTCCTGCGACAGCAGCAGATACCGGCAGAACTCTATGACCTGGCGGCGGAGTATGAGGAAAAGTCAGAGTTTTCCCGCTATGATTACTTGGCTGCCGCCATACTGACGGAAAAAAGTGAGCAAAGTTTACTGGATGAATACCTGAATCTGCTATATCAGTATTATCCGCAGAAAATTCAGTATATTGTTAAGTTGGAACAATCTGTCTGGGAAGATTTAAAATATTTTCCGGTACCGCTTCAGCAGCCGGCAAACGACCTGGACACTTCCTTTGAGAATTCATGGGGATTTGACCGCAGCTTTGGCGGCGAACGCGCACATGAGGGGACAGATATCATGGCTTCCCTCAACGAGCGGGGGCGTTACCCCATCATCAGCATGACGGATGGGGTAGTGGAGAAGATTGGCTGGCTCAAATTAGGCGGATACCGCATTGGTATCCGTGCCCCTGAGGGTGGATATTATTATTACGCCCATCTCTATGACTATGCTGAGGATTTTAAGGAGGGGGATGAGGTGAAAGCCGGAGAACTGCTGGGGTTTATGGGCGACAGCGGTTATGGGGAAGAAGGAACTGTCGGACAATTTGCCGTCCACTTGCATGTGGGGATTTATGTGGACGATGAAAATGGCGAGGAGATGAGCCTGAATCCTTACTGGGCGCTAAAGTGGTTAGAACCACAGCGCATATACTTCCACGAAAACCAAACGCCAAAAGGAGGTAACTATGCGGTTAGATAAATACCTTGCCGATATGGGCATAGGAACACGCAGCGAGGTTAAACAGCATATACATAAAGGATTGGTCTCGGTGAACGGCGCTTTGCCCACCGGACCGAACCAGCATGTGCAGCCGGGAGCAGATGAAATCTTTTATCAGGGCGAGCCTGTCTCTTATCAGGAATATGAATATTTCATGCTCAATAAGCCCCAGGGCTGTGTGAGCGCCGTCACTGACCCACAGCACCAGACGGTACTGGACCTGATAGATAAAAAGAACCGCAAAGATTTATTCCCGGTGGGCAGGCTGGACAGAGATACGGAGGGTTTGTTGCTCATCACCAACAACGGCAGGCTATGCCATAATCTGCTGGCTCCGGGAAAGCATGTGCCGAAGACATATTTTGCCCGAATTTCCGGTAACGTGACAGACGAAGATACCGCACAGTTTGCCAAGGGAATCAACATCGGGGAGCAAAGGGATACATTGCCGGCAGAATTACAGATTTTATCTCATGACGGAACATTTTCTGAGATTACGCTTACTATCACCGAAGGAAAGTTCCATCAGGTAAAACGCATGTTTCAGGCAGTGGGGAAAGAAGTTGTTTATCTGAAACGTATTTCTATGGGAAACCTGAAACTTGATGAATCTCTGCAGCCCGGAGAATACAGGCAATTGACCGAAGAAGAAATACGACTGTTAGGGCAGACAAAGGAGAATACAAAACGATGTTAGAAAATATACAATCCATTATCTTTGACCTGGACGGTACACTCGTGGATTCCATGTGGCTATGGCATGATATTGATGTGGAATTTCTGGAAAAGCGGGGCCTTACCTTACCCGAAACTTATCAGCATGACATTGAAGGCATGAGTTTTACTGAGACAGCCGTATACACGAAAGAGTTGTTCTGCCTCAAAGAGAGCGTGGAAGAGTTGAAATTTATCTGGAATCAGATGGCAATAGAAAAATACCATCATGAAGTACCGTTCAAACCGGGAGCAGAAAAATTTCTGCAGCATTGCCGGAAACGAGGCATCACTTTAGGCATTGCCACCAGCAATTCCAAAGAACTGGTCAACGCCGTCACATCTGCGCTGCATTTTGATTCTGACATCAATGAGATTGTTACTGCCTGTGAGGTGGCGCATGGCAAACCTGCGCCGGATGTCTATCTGGAGGCGGCAAAAAGACTTTCTGCCGAACCGCAGAACTGTCTCGTTTTTGAGGATGTTCCCATGGGAATCCGCGCCGGGAAAAATGCCGGGATGCGTGTATGCGCTGTGGAGGATTCTTTTTCTTCACATCAGGAGCAGGAGAAACGCAGACTGGCAGATTATTATATTACAAGCTACGAACAGGTATTGGACAATACATATGAAATTTTATAGGAGCTGCCATGGAGAGTAATTTTTTGCCCATCTGCCGCGAAGATATGTTGGCGCGCGGAGTCGAACAATTTGACTTTGTCTATATTATCGGGGATGCTTATGTGGACCATCCTTCTTTTGGTCATGCGATTATCAGCCGTCTGCTTCAGGCACATGGGTATTCCGTCGGCATTATCTCACAGCCGGACTGGAAAGATAAGGCGAGCATTGCTATTTATGGGGAACCGCGGCTGGCGTTTCTGGTTAGCGCCGGCAACATGGATTCGATGGTAAATCATTACAGTGTATCAAAACGTCTCCGCGAAAAAGATTCCTTTACTCCAGGCGGAAAAATGGGCAAACGCCCCGATTACGCCACTATCGTGTATGGAAACTTGATTCGCCAGACATACAAAAAAACGCCCATTCTCATTGGCGGCGTGGAGGCGAGCCTGCGCCGGCTGGCACATTATGACTACTGGAGCAATAAAGTCAAACGTTCGATTCTTTTAGACAGCGGCGCAGACATCCTTATGTACGGTATGGGTGAGCACAGCATCATCGAATTGGCAGAGGCCTTGGACAGCGGGCTTTCTGTGTCAGATATTACTTTCGTGTCGGGAACTGTCTATAAGACCCAGAAAAAAGAAGATATTTATGATGCCATTTTTCTGCCGGAATTTGAGGAAGTGAAAACGGACAAGCCTTCTTATGCAAGAAGTTTTTACCTGCAGTACTGCAATACCGACCCATTTTCTGGTAAACGTCTGGCTGAGCAGTATCCAGGTAAAGTTTTTGTCGTACAGAACCCCCCTGCGCAGCCTTTAAGCCAGATGGAGATGGATGACGTGTATGCGCTTCCCTATATGCGTACCTACCATCCCATTTATGAAGCGCTGGGCGGTGTGCCCGCTATAGCGGAGGTCAGATTCAGTCTGACCAGCAACCGGGGCTGTTTCGGAGGCTGCAGTTTCTGTGCACTGACCTTCCATCAGGGCAGGATTATTCAGTCCAGGAGCCATGAGTCAATTGTGAGGGAGGCAGAACTTCTCACAAAAGAAGCAGATTTCAAGGGCTATATCCATGATGTGGGCGGACCTACTGCCAATTTTCGGTTCCCGGCATGTGACAAACAGATGACAAAAGGCGTCTGTGCAGACAAACAGTGTTTGTTTCCCCAACCCTGTAAAAATTTAAAGGCGGACCACAAGGATTACCTGAAACTATTACGCAAGCTGCGCAGTATTCCCGGCGTAAAAAAGGTATTTATCCGCTCCGGTATCCGTTTTGACTATCTGCTGGCAGATAAAGAGCGTGCATTTTTGCGGGAGCTGTGCCAATACCATGTCAGCGGTCAGCTGAAAGTTGCACCGGAACATATTTCTGATACCGTGCTGGAGAAAATGGGCAAACCACGGGCAAAAATTTACCATCAATTTGCCCGCGAATACCAGAAGATGAATGAGAAATTAGGGAAGAAGCAATACTTGGTGCCTTATCTCATGTCTTCCCATCCAGGCTCTACGCTGCAGGAAGCCGTAGAACTGGCAGAATTTTTGCGGGACCTCGGCTACATGCCGCAGCAGGTGCAGGACTTTTATCCCACACCTTCGACAATTTCCACCTGCATGTATTACACTGGATTGGACCCGCGTACCATGAAAGAAGTATACGTGGCGCACAACCCGCATGAAAAGGCGATGCAGCGTGCCTTAATCCAGTACCGTGACCCCAGAAACTATGAACTGGTCAAAGAAGCGCTGCAAAAAACCGGGCGCACAGATTTAATTGGCTTTGATAAAAACTGCCTGATTCCGCCCAGAAAGATCGTCCGCCATGCAAAGAAGAAAAGGAGACGTTGATGAAAAGTTTTCAGATTGGAAAAAATGAAGCAGGACAACGGTTTGACAAATTTTTAAAGAAACTTTTGTCCCAGGCTCCGGCAAGCTTTGTCTATAAGATGCTGCGCAAGAAAAATATTACCTTGAACGGAAAAAAAGCAGCCGGCTCAGAGATACTGAACATCAACGATGAAGTAAAATTATTCCTCAGCGATGAGACTTTTGCCAAGTTTGCTCCCTATGTGCTAAAATCTTCCGGTGAGCAGCTGTGCAAGACCATCCCTGCCAGGAAATATCAATTTCCATCCATTCCTTTAGATATCATTTATGAGGATAATGATATTATGGTTATCAACAAGCCTCATGGCATGTTATCACAAAAGGCGAAGCCGGAGGATATTTCAGCAAATGAATATATTATCGGTTATCTCCTACAGCAGCATACAATCACAGAAGAAGAACTGGCAACGTTCACGCCCTCTGTTTGCAACCGATTGGACAGAAACACCTGTGGGCTGCTGATTGCCGGCAAGAGCCTCAAAGGTCTGCAGGACATGGCAAATCAGCTGAGCAGCCGTTCTGTGGACAAGTATTACCGCTGTCTGGTAAAAGGAGCTCTTGTCAAACCGCAGACTGTAGAGGGATGGCTGATGAAGGATGAGCAGACAAACCAGGTAAAGGTTTTTATGTCAGAAAGGAAAGATGGGAGATATATCAAGACTGGATATCAGCCCTTAGCTTATTATGTGAAAGGTGTAAAGAGAACTGGCAAAGGATGCCTGCAGAAAGTACAGCTTGCAGAAATCTCCGACAATACAGAAGTTTTTACCTTGCTGCACGTGCATCTGATAACCGGACGTTCCCATCAGATACGTGCCCATCTGGCCTGTCTGGGATATCCTATTGTGGGGGATTATAAATATGGAGACCGCAAGTTAAACGACTGGTTTGCCCATCATTTCCAAATCCGTACCCAAATGCTTCAGGCATATCGTATCAGGCTTGCAGACGGCAGGGAATTTGAGGCGCCATTGGAACGCGAATTCCAGCGTGTGTTAGGAAAATACTGATTTAATCAACGCTCCATCAAGTGATTTGAGAAAGGAATTTTTATGCCTACATGGAATTCAAGAGGGCTGCGGGGTTCTACCTTAGAAGAATTGATTAACCTTACCAATGAGAAATATGCGGAACATGGTCTGGCTCTGATTCAAAAAGTGCCTACTCCCATCACTCCCATCAATATCGACAAAGAGAGCCGCCACATTACCCTCGCCTATTTTGACCAGAAGAGCACTGTGGACTATATAGGAGCAGTGCAGGGGATTCCGGTCTGCTTTGACGCTAAGGAATGCCATACTGATACCTTCCCTCTGCAGAATATCCATCCCCACCAGGTACATTTTATGGGAAAATTTGAACAGCAGCAGGGAATTGCTTTCTTGTTAATTTTCTATTCGCACCGAAATCTGGCTTATTACCTGCGCTACGAAAAGCTGATGTCATTCTGGAAGCGTGCCGAAGCGGGAGGCAGGAAAAGTTTCCGCTATGAGGAATTAGAAGAGGGGTATTTTCTCCCCTCTAAAGGCGGTATTTTAATACCATATCTGGATGCTATACAGAAAGATTTAGAAGAACGTGGTTGACATTTCAGCGGGTCTTAGTTATAATATGATTTATTTGTTGTGCTACCATGGCAGCGCGATAAAGTGTCGTAGAATTTAGCCATGTACGCACAATACCGGATTTATTTTTATCAGAAAGGAATTTGGGTGTCTGCTTTTTGTATCATAGCCGATGATAGTGCCAAAAGGTCTTGCTGCCTCTGGCAGCAGAGACATCCTGCACAAAAAGTGTTTGGAAAGCTAGCTTTCCATAACACTTTCATGTGCAGAGTGTTTACATCACAAGGTGATGTAAACCTTTTGGCACAAATTTACAAAATAGACAACTCAAAGAAAGGACTCATTCGCCAATGAAACGCAAATTATTACATACCCCAGAAGGGGTTCGGGATATCTATAATATGGAGTGTGCACGAAAGCTCATCCTGCAGGAGAACCTACAGAAATTGCTGAAGAAGTACGGTTATCAGGCAATTGAGACACCAACTTTTGAATTTTTCGATATTTTCAGCCGTGAAATCGGCACAATCCCTTCCAAAGATTTATATAAATTTTTTGACCGGGAGGGAAACACGCTCGTACTGCGCCCGGATATGACGCCCTCCATTGCCAGATGCGTGGCAAAATATTATGCAGAAGAAGAATTCGCAGTTCGTCTCAGTTATATAGGAAATACGTTTATCAATAATAACAGCTACCAGGGCAGACTGAAAGAGAACACACAACTCGGTGCGGAGCTGGTAGGGGATAATTCTGTGGCGGCAGATGCCGAGATTCTTGCGCTGGTAGCAGATTCCCTGAAAACGGCCGGTTTGTTGGAATTTCAGATAGGCGTTGGACATATGGATTTCTTCCGCGGACTGGTACAGGCCGCCAAGCTGGAGGATGAATTGGAGCAGGAGCTCATTACATTGATTTCTAATAAGAATTTCTTTGGCGTGGAAGAGTTAGTCGATTCGCTTCATCTGTCTCCACAGTTGAAAGAGCTGTTTTCCATGTTAGGGAATCTCTGTATGACGGATGACATGATGAGCCGTGCTAAAGAACTGTCGGCTGATTTTCCGGTTATTTTAAAAGCATTGGAGCGGTTAGAAGCGTTGCTGCAGGTTCTGTCCTCTTACGGCGTAGACAAGTATATAACGATTGAACTCGGGATGATTAGCAGCTATCATTACTATACAGGCATCATCTTTGCCGGCTATACTTTCGGCAGCGGTGAACCAATCGTCAAAGGAGGCCGTTACGACCATTTGATGGATTACTTTGGCAAACATGCGCCTTCTATCGGCTTTGCGGTTGTGATTGACCAGCTTTTAGCTGCTCTGGCACGGCAGAAAATTACGATTCCGGCAGAAAATGACCAGACTTTGATTGTATACCGCAGGGAAAAGCAACAGGATGCCATTGAGCGGGCAGTTTCGCTGCGGGACCAGGATTTTGGCGCTGCGCTTGTCTGTTGGGAGGACCATAAGACAAAAGAAGATTACCGTGCCTATGCGCAGCGTATGCATATGCAGTCACTGATGTTTATTGAATAGGAAAGCGGAGGAAGCGATGAGATATTTAACATTTGCATTGGGAAAAGGGCGATTGGCCAAGGAGACGCTTGCCACCTTTGAAAAAATAGGGATTACCTGCCAGGAGATGAAGGATAAGGATACCCGCAAATTGATTTTTGTCAATGAGGAACTGAAATTAAAATTTTTCCTCGCCAAAGGACCGGATGTACCGACTTACGTAGAATATGGCGCTGCAGATATCGGTGTAGTGGGGAAAGATACTATTTTAGAGGAGGCGCGCAACATTTATGAAGTCTTAGACCTGGGATTTGGCAAATGCCGGATGTGCGTATGCGGCCCCGAAGAAGCAAAGGAGTTGCTGCAGCATCACGAACTCATCCGGGTTGCCACCAAATACCCACGGATTGCCAAGGATTATTTCTACAATAAGAAACATCAGACTGTAGAGATTATCAAGCTGAACGGTTCCATTGAGCTGGCGCCGATTGTCGGGCTTTCCGAAGTGATTGTAGATATCGTGGAGACTGGCTCAACGCTGCGTGAAAATGGTCTTGGAGTATTGGAAGAAGTCTGCCCCCTGTCTGCAAGGATGGTGGTTAACCAGGTCAGCATGAAAATGGAAAATGAGCGCATCACCAAATTAATCCGCGATTTGAAAGAGGTTCTGTAGAGGAAACACATTCCCTGCAATTTGCATCCTGATGGGAATACAAGGAGGAAACATGAGAATATTAACATTGACGGAGGATACCAGAAAGAATCTTCTGGAGGACCTCCTGAAACGAAGCCCCAACAGTTATAAGCAATACGAAAACAGCGTAAATGAGATTATCGAAAATGTCCGCCAAAATGGCGAAAGCGCTGTATTCTCTTATACCAAACAGTTTGACGGTGCAGACATTAACCGTGAAACGGTTCGTGTGACGAGAGACGAGATTGACGAAGCCTATGGGCTGATAGATGATAAACTCATCGAGGTTATGAAAAAATCCTTAACGAATATCCGCATTTACCATGAGAAACAGAAGCAGTACAGCTGGTTTGACAGCAGGCCTGACGGCGTTATGCTGGGACAGAAGGTGACGCCGCTTGCGCGCGTAGGCGTATACGTACCGGGGGGCAAGGCGGTTTATCCCTCCTCTGTGTTGATGAATGTATTGCCTGCCAAAGTGGCCGGCGTTAAAAAGATTATCATGACAACGCCCTGTAACAAAGAAGGCAAGGTAAACCCGGCAACCTTGGCAGCTGCCGACCTTGCCGGCGTAGATGAAATCTATAAAGCAGGCGGCGCTCAGGCGATTGCAGCGCTTGCATTCGGCACGGACAGTATCCCCAAAGTAGATAAAATTGTGGGACCAGGAAATATTTATGTGGCTTTGGCCAAAAAAGCGGTATTCGGATATGTAAGCATTGATTCCATTGCCGGTCCCAGTGAAATCCTGGTACTTGCAGACGAGACGGCAAATCCCCGTTATGTGGCAGCAGACTTACTGTCTCAGGCTGAACACGATGAACTGGCAAGCGCCATCTTAATTACTACCAGTGAAACACTTGCACAGCAGGTTTCTAAGGAGATTGATATTTTTACCGCTGAACTTTCCAGAAAGGAAATTATAGAGAAATCTTTGGAAAATTACGGCTACATCCTGGTGGCTGCCAATATGCAAGAAGCCATTGAAGCTGCTAACGAGATTGCCTCTGAGCATCTGGAAATCCTTACTGCCAACCCATTTGAGACGATGATGAAGATTGAAAATGCCGGAGCTATTTTCCTGGGAGAATATGCCAGTGAACCCCTGGGCGATTATTTTGCGGGTCCGAACCATGTGCTTCCTACTAACGGAACAGCGAAATTCTTTTCACCTCTTAGTGTGGATGACTTTATCAAGAAATCCAGCATTATCTCATATTCCAGAGAGGCGCTGGAACCAATTTACAAAGATATTGTGCAATTTGCAGAGTCGGAACAGTTGACGGCACATGCAAATTCAATTAAAGTAAGATTTGAAGAATGATACAGGGGGAATTAACATGTCAGAACAAAGGATTAACAGGCAACGCCGCAAAACAAAAGAGACAGACATTAACCTTACGCTGAATATTGATGGCAGCGGGGAGACACAGATTGATACCGGAATTGGATTTTTTGACCATATGCTGGACGGTTTTGCGCGTCATGGTTTCTTCGACTTGAAGGTTCAGGTAAAAGGCGATTTGATTGTGGATACGCATCATTCCATTGAGGACACCGGAATCGTGCTGGGAAAGGCTATTCGCTATGCGCTTAAAGATAAAAAAGGCATCAAACGTTATGGAAGCTGCATTTTGCCTATGGACGAAACGCTGGTATTATGCGCCATTGATTTAAGCGGCAGACCATATTTTGCATTTGAGGGAGAGTTTACCACAGAACGGGTGGGGTATATGGAGACCGAGATGGTAAGAGAATTTTTCTATGCCATCTCCTACAACGCAGGAATGAATTTACATATGAAAATCCTGTCAGGAACCAATAACCATCACATGATTGAGGGGCTTTTCAAGTCTTTTGGACGTGCTTTGGATGAAGCCACCATAAAAGACCCCCGAATCAGAGACATTCTGTCAACGAAAGGTAGTTTATAGGTGCAGTTATGGAACACAAAAACTTAATTGCCACAATTTATTTAAAAGATGGCAATGCTGTAAGAGGGCGGGAAGATTTTACGATTGCCGGAGACTGGAAGGAACTGGCAAGAGCCTATAATGAGAGCGGCGTAGATAAACTGTATGTATTTGACTTGTCACAGACGGACAAAGAGCATGATATCCATCTGGCGATAATCAAACAGTTAAGCCGCATGATTGAGATACCTGTCTATGGCGCAGGTAATATCAATAAACCGGAAGACATCAAAAAAATTCTTTACGCAGGCTGTAAAGGAGCCATTCTTGATGGCTCTAAACATGACATTATCCAGATGGCGCAGGAAGCTGCGCAGCGCTTTGGCAAAGAAAAACTCCTGGTTTCCATGGAGACGGTGGACTTGATCTTCAAACATAAGAAAGAAGCCGAAGAACATATCCACAAACTGGTCGTACTGAATGAAACGATTGTGGAATCGCTGGTAAATATCACCAATATACCGTTCAGCGTTATTGTCTCCGATTATGATGAGGCGCAATGGACTGAAATATTAAAACTTGATTCTGTGACAGGAATCGGCGGCAACTATGTCAGCAGTCTTGATACGGACATTATGGCTCTGAAAAGAATTTTAGCGGCTGCGGGCATTCGGACCAGAAAGTTTGTATCTTCTATACCCTGGTCAGAGTTTAAATTGAATGAAGACGGTCTGATTCCCGTGATTGTGCAGGAGTATCAGACTTATGAAGTACTGATGCTTGCTTATATGAATGAGGAAGCCTATAATATGACGCTTGCATTAGGGAAGATGACATACTACAGCAGAAGCCGCCAGGAACTATGGATTAAAGGCGAGACTTCCGGTCACTATCAATATGTCAAATCTCTGACAGTTGACTGTGACAAAGATACTATCCTCGCCAGTGTTTCCCAGGTTGGCGCAGCATGCCATACCGGGAACCCCACCTGTTTTTTCCAGAATCTCGTGAAAAAGGAATACATCAGCAGAAATCCGCTGAAAGTATTTGAAAATCTATACGAGACTATTACGGAGCGCAAGGAGCACCCCAAGGAAGGTTCTTATACCAATTATCTCTTTGATAAAGGGCTGGATAAAATTTTGCAGAATATCGGAGAAGAAGCCACTGAGATTGTTATTGCTGCCAAGAATGCGGAACCACATGAAATTACCTATGAAATCTGTGATTTTATTTATGACCTTGTGGTGATGATGGCGGAGACTGGTATTATTTGGGACGATATTGTGGAAGAGCTGAACCAACGGTACTTTTTTGCTAAAAACAAGCAGTAGTTTACATAATATTATTATGTAAACCGTTATTGGAATTTATTGCATACAAACTTGTACTTTCAATCTTATCGAGTAAGAAAAACATGCATTTTTTACGGCAATAGCTACTAAAATAGTACAAAGCTATTTATAGGAGCATTTTATGGAAAAATCTTTTGAAGAGAGCGCCCGAGAGCGCAGAAATTACATTGCGCAGGCGCGCGCCGCTTTTGAAAACCAGGAACAAAGTCCTGTTTCTGAAACAACCAGCGCAGAATCAGCCGAAAATACCTCTACTTTGGGGATTCGCTTGGTGATTGCCCTCCTCCTGTTTATTTGTTTTGTGTACTGTGACCAGGAACATATTACCTTTCAGGGAATTGGAGCCCAGGAGGTAATAAAGCAAGTGACATGGAATCCCTTACCCACGGAAAAGCTGGAAGAACTTTTCGGAGATATCAGTATATCCGGAGGTCCCCAAAGCAAGCCATGAAATTACTGCTGAACCTGTTTCCCCGGTGGACTTTGCATACATTGTGTGTTAGAATGAAAGGACTGCAACAAGCCACAATAGCAAAGGAGCATTAGATATGGAGAAACTTGCTTTAAGTGATGAAATTTTATTAAAAATTGATAAACCTGCCAGATATATCGGCAATGAGATAAATATTGTTCGGAAAAACCCCCAAAATGTAGCAATCCGTTTTGCCATGTGCTTTCCAGATGTGTATGAAATCGGTATGTCCCATCTGGGCATCCAGATTTTATATGATATGTTCAACCAGCGGGAGGACGTTTACTGTGAGCGCGTCTATTCCCCCTGGGTTGACCTTCATAAGATAATGAAAGAACAAAGAATCCCACTTTTTACATTGGAAACACAGTCTCCGGTGAAAGAGATGGATTTTCTGGGGATTACAATTCAGTACGAAATGTGCTATACAAATATTCTGCAGATTCTTGATTTGAGCCAGATTCCATTGCTTGCCGGTGAACGCACGGAGGAAGACCCGATTGTCATCGGCGGCGGTCCCTGTACCTACAACCCGGAACCACTGGCTGAATTCTTTGATTTGTTCTACATCGGAGAGGGCGAAACACAGTATGATGCGCTGTTTGACCTCTATCAATCCATTCGCAGACAGGGAGGCGCAAGACAGGAATTTTTGCGCGCAGCCTGTAAAATACCAGGGATTTACGTACCTTCCCTCTACGAGGTAAACTACCAGGAGGATGGCACGATTCAATCGTTTACACCAAAATATGAAGATGTTCCTCCAAGCGTCAAAAAAGAAATTCAGATGGACCTGACGAATACATTTTATCCCCGCAAGCCGCTGGTACCCTATATTAAAGCGACGCAGGACAGGGTCGTCTTAGAAATCCAGCGCGGCTGTATCCGCGGCTGCCGGTTCTGTCAGGCAGGTATGATTTACCGTCCCACGAGAGAACGTGATGTAGAGAGGTTGAAAACTTGTGCGCAGGAAATGCTTGAAAGCAGCGGACATGAAGAAATTTCTCTAAGTTCCTTAAGTTCCAGCGACTACAGCAAGCTTCCAGAATTAATCAATTACCTCATCAGCTTTAAGGAAAAAGGCGTTAATATTTCTTTGCCGTCACTGCGTATCGATGCATTTTCGCTGGACGTCATGAGTAAGGTGCAGGATATCCGGAAGAGCAGCCTGACGTTTGCGCCGGAAGCAGGTTCCCAACGTCTGCGCAACGTCATCAACAAAGGTTTGACCGAAGAAATAATCTTAGAAGGCGCTGGGCTTGCTTTTGAGGGCGGGTGGCAGAAAGTAAAGCTTTATTTCATGCTGGGCCTTCCCACCGAAACAGAAGAGGACAGGAAAGAAATCCCACGTCTTGCCGACAAGATTGCCCGGCGTTACTATGAGATTCCCAAAGACAAGAGAAACGGCAAATGCCAGATTACCATCAGCACCTCGTTTTTCGTGCCCAAACCGTTTACTCCATTCCAGTGGGCAGGCATGTACCCTAAGGAAGAATATTTAGCGCGTGCCCGGGTAGTTAATGAGGAAATGAAAGAACAGTTAAACCGTAAGAGCTTAAAGTATAACTGGCATGAAGCGGACGTGACAGTCTTAGAAGGGGTATTTGCCAGAGGGGACCGCCGTGTGGGACAAGTTCTCCTTAAGGCATACGAAAAAGGCTGTATCTTTGATGCCTGGAGTGAATATTTTGACAACGGAAAGTGGATGGAAGCCTTTCAGCAATGCGGCGTTTCTATTGATTTCTATAATTTGCGGGAACGGTCACTGGATGAGATTCTTCCATGGGATTTCATCGACTGTGGCGTGTCAAAATCATTTTTAAAGAGAGAATGGCACAATGCCCTGCAGGAAACAGTGACCCCAAATTGTAAAATGCAGTGCAATGGATGCGGCGCAGCACAATTTCAAGGAGGTGTCTGTCTTGAACATCAGAATTAAATTTCAGAAATATGGCGTCATGAGATTTATCGGGCATCTGGACATGATGCGGTATTTTCAAAAAGCAATCCGCCGTGCAGATATCGATATTGCTTACTCAGAAGGATACAGCCCCCATCAGATTATGTCCTTTGCCGCACCGCTTGGCGTAGGCGTTACCAGTGACGGTGAATATTTTGACATAAGGGCGAACTCTTCCCACTCCAGCCAAAAATCTATACAGGCGCTGAATGAAGCAATGGCAGAGGGTATCTCTGTTTTAGAATATAAACTGCTTCCGGACACTGCGAAAACTTCCATGTCACTGGTAGCTGCCGCTGATTACCTGATATATACAAAACCAGGGTATGCTTCTCTGGCTGAGACACCTGAAGAACTTCAGGCAAAAGTTCAGGCATTTTATGAACATCAAGCAGAAATCCTGATTGCCAAACAGACAAAAAAGCGGGAAATCACAATGGATTTAAAGCCCTTAATCTACGAGATGAATGCCTTAAACCTCCGTTCAGAAGAAACATTAAGCGCCCGAAAGGTCAAAAATCCAGAACTTCTTAACGCCTGCAGGAAAACTGGCGCAGAGGATGATATTCCAGCTTTATTTTTAAAAGTCTGCACTGGCAGCGCCGACAATGTCAAGCCGGAGCTGGTCCTGGAAGCTTTCAGCAATTTTCATGGGCTTTCTCTTGAAATGGCAGGACTTCAGATTCACCGCCTAGAAGTTTACGCGAAGGCAGATGAGATTCCGGTAAAAGGTGAAACGGAACGGAAATCATATGAGAATTATTTGCAAAAACAAAAACGAATTTATCAACGTCAGGGGATAGCATTTCCAGAATTTGTAACATTAGGGGAACTGGGAAAAGATATCTAAGGGGCTGTCGCGGCAAGACCTTTTGAACGAGTGAATATATTAGTGCGACAGCCTCTTAATAAAAGTGTAAGGGGAGATTTCATGGACAATACATTATTGATAACAAAACTTACCTGGAAGAACAGACATTATCTTGCGACATCATTTTACCATCAGAAACAATTAATGGAAGTATCGCTGGAATCTTTGGATGAGCAGAACATTTTGGGTAATATTTATGTGGGCAGGGTTAAGGATATCGTAAAGAACCTGAATGCTGCTTTTATTGAAATAGCGCCAGGAATCCCCTGTTATTATGATTTGGATGATTTAAACAATCCCCTGTATGTGAAGAAGATTAACAGTCCGCGCATGGTTCAGGGGGATGAGGTGGTAGTTCAGGTCGTTCGTGAGAGCAGCGGCAGCAAACCCCCCAGGGTCAGCACGGATTTGAATTTTTCGGGTAAATATCTTGCGCTGACAAGCGGGAAACGTTCTCTGGGAATTTCTCGCAAACTAGATGCTGAAACGAAGAAACGTTTAAAAGAATCATTAGATTTTACCGTAGATTCCGATTTCGGGATTATTATCCGCACAAATGCCGCTCATGCCTCAATGGAACAAATTACAGAAGAGTATCATACATTAGAGCATGAGTACCTCACGTTAAAGCAAACGGCAATACACCGAACGACTTTCAGCTGCCTCAAGAGAGAACTTCCTGAATACCTGCATATTCTTCAGGACATGAAGGAAGACCAGCTGGATGACATTATCACGGATGACAAGGAAATTTATGAACAGGTTCGGCAATACCTGTCACAGTTTCCACAACAGAACTATATGCTGCGTTTCTATGAAGACCCGCTGCTTGAACTGAATAAACTCTATAGCCTTGAAAGTCGGCTTGAAGCCGCATTGCGCGAACGGGTCTGGCTGAAATCCGGTGGGTATCTCGTGATTCAGCCCACAGAAGCGCTGACTGTAATTGACGTTAATTCAGGGAAAAGCATTGCTAAGAAAAAGGTACAGGAACATTACCTTAAGATTAATCTGGAAGCAGCAAAGGAAATTGCCTTTCAGCTTCGGTTACGCAATCTGTCAGGCATCATTATTGTTGATTTCATTGATATGAAATCAGAGGAAAACAATGAACTTCTATTAAAAACGCTGCGTACCTGCGTCTGTACTGACAGTGTTCCCGTGCAGATAGTGGATATGACAAAACTACACTTAGTGGAAATCACCCGCAAGAAAATCAAAAAATCCCTGGCAGAACAGCTAAATAATGCGGAATCGCTGTGAATAATATACCCTTGAATAACGCCTGTTTGTATGTTACATTTGTTATAACAATGTAACATGCATAGAATGGAGGGAATCATGAAAAACAGAGTAAAAAAGTCTATTCTTCTTTTGGCTGTAGCTATAACGGTTCTGTCAGATTCGGCAGCGGTTATGGCACACGGTCACGGTCATCATGGCGGAGGCGGTCACCATAACCAGAATGTAACAAATGTGACATATGCTCCCTGTACGCAGCAAGGCTGCAGCCATACTGGGCAGCACAGTCATGGAACCAGAAACTATGACGGACATTCCGGCTCATGTGTGACATACCGTCAATGTACAGTTGCGAATTGCCGGAGAACAGGAATGCACAGCCACAATGGTAACTATTACTGCGGACATTCAAACGGAAAAAGAGTATACCATCAATGTACGGTAGCAGGCTGCACCAGAACAAAAAAACATAAACACAATGGAACTTATTACTATGGTCATTCCAGCAGATGTATCACTTATAGCCAATGTACAGCGGCAGGCTGCCGGAAAACAAAGAAACATAACCATAATGGACAATGTTATTATGGCCATTCTACTGGCGGCACAACATATAGCCAGTGTACCATTCCAAACTGCAGGAGAACGAAAAAGCATAAACATAATGGGGTATACTATTATGGGCATTCTACATTGAAAGCGTATTAAAGCAGTTTTATTTACAAAGCAGTTGACACAATCCCCCTTTTATGGTAATCTGTACTAGTGTGCCGCACAGTGAGGTTCTAAGTCTGCGCAAGCAGCACCGTAACTGGCGAGTAATGATAATAGGAGGTGCCATATGTACGCAATTATAGCAACAGGTGGTAAGCAGTACAAAGTATCCGAAGGCGATATCATTACCATTGAAAAGCTTGGTGTTGAAGCTGGTGAGAAAGTTACTTTCGATAATGTGTTGGCAGTAAGCGGCGATTCTCTGAAAGTTGGAGATGACGTAGCAAGCGCAACGGTAGAAGCTTCTGTAGTTGAGAACGGCAGAGGCAAAAAAGTTATCGTGTACAAGTACAAGAGAAAAACCGGCTATCATAAGAAGAACGGTCACAGACAGTCCTTCACCAAGGTTAAGATTGAAAAGATTAATG
>CAJUHY010000024.1 GCA_910585895.1 uncultured Lachnospiraceae bacterium | reverse complement strand
TGATTCTCTAACTCTTCCGGTGACCAGGAGCAGTTCAGAAGGAATGTTCCGCCTGGCACGAGTTCCTGAGCCATGTTGTACTTGCGTACATAGGAAGGATTGTGGCATGCCACGAAGTTCGCCTGCTTAATCAGGTAAGTAGACTTAATTGCTTTCTTACCGAAACGCAGATGGGACATGGTAACGCCGCCTGATTTCTTAGAGTCATAATCAAAATATGCCTGCGCAAACATATCCGTATTGTCTCCGATAATCTTGATGGAGTTCTTGTTAGCGCCTACGGTACCGTCAGCTCCAAGTCCCCAGAACTTACAGTTGATAGTTCCTTCAGGAGTGGTAACCGGGTCTTCTTTTACTTCCAGAGAAAGGTTGGTAACATCATCATAGATACCAATCGTGAATTTCTCTTTGTCTGTATTGTTATAAACAGCTATAATCTGTCCGGGAGTTGTATCTTTAGAACCAAGTCCATAACGTCCGCTTGTAATCTGAACAGACTCGAACTTTGTTCCCTTCAATGCCGCAACAACATCAAGATACAGCGGCTCGCCAAGAGAGCCAGGCTCTTTTGTTCTGTCTAATACAGCAATCAATTTTGCTGTCTCAGGGATAGCAGCTACGAAAGCTTCTTTGCTGAACGGTCTGTACAGACGAACCTTAACAACGCCGACTTTCTCACCTTTTTCCATCAAATAATCGATGGTCTCATCAATGGTATCGCATACGGAACCCATAGCAATAATAACTTTCTCTGCATCTGCTGCTCCATAATAGTTGAAGAGCTTGTAATCTGTGCCAAGCTTCTCATTTACCTTGTCCATATATTTCTGAACAATTGCAGGCATTGCTTCATAAGTGGAGTTACATGCCTCTCTGCTCTGGAAGAAGATGTCCGGATTCTGTGCAGAACCGTCCTGACGCGGATGATTCGGATTCAATGCATTCTTGCGGAATCCATCAATTGCATCCATGCTTACCATCTCTTTCAAGTCTTCATAATCCCAAGTCTCAATCTTCTGAATCTCATGAGAAGTACGGAATCCGTCAAAGAAATTGATGAAAGGAAGATGACCTTCTAAAGCTGCACAGTGTGCAACCGGAGTCAGGTCCATAACTTCCTGTACGGAAGATTCACAGAGCATTGCAGCGCCAGTCTGACGACATGCATAAACATCAGAATGGTCTCCGAAAATGTTCAGCGCATGAGTTGCCACGCAACGTGCAGATACATTGAATACGCCCGGAAGCCCTTCGCCGGCAATCTTATAAAGGTTAGGAATCATCAGCAGCAATCCCTGAGATGCCGTATAAGTGGTCGTCAAAGCGCCTGCTGCCAGAGAGCCGTGCACAGTACCTGCCGCACCTGCCTCAGACTGCATTTCAGTAACCTGTACAGTCTCTCCGAAAATGTTCTTTCTTCCCTGGGTTGCCCACTCGTCTGTAGCTTCTGCCATAACAGATGATGGTGTAATCGGGTAGATGGCTGCAACATCTGTAAATGCATATGAAGCATGAGCTGCTGCATGGTTTCCATCCATGGTTTTCATAGATCTTTTCATTACATTTTTCCTCCTACTTAATATTAAGCATACTGCTTCCTATGACAGGGAACAGATATGCAGATTTTTCCTTCTTTTATACTATAATGATTATGTCCCAAAAAATCAATACTTTTCGATTGATTTCATACATTTTTATTGAAATATTTTATTGGATTTCGCTGGATTTCATATATTTTTCCTGAAATATCTCCACCGGAATGGGACGGTCAAACAGAAATCCCTGTCCATAGCGGAATCCGCACTTCACAAGAAATTCCCTCTGCTCTTCCGTCTCGATGCCCTCGAAGATGACTTCCTCCTTGACACTGCGGATTAAGCAGCCCATATTCCGCAGAAACGCTTCCTCATTCTGGCGGTTCTCACGGTTGAGGAAACTCCGGTCAATCTTCACGATATCCGCCGGGATGTCGAGCAGCATTCCCAGGGACGAATAGCCTGTCCCAAAATCATCAATCGCCACCCGGAAACCTGCTGCACGAAGCTGCTGTACTTCGGTCTTTACAAGGTCGTAACCCAGCACGAACAGACTTTCTGTTATCTCAATTTCTATGAACGGATGCTCTACCTCATACTTATCAGTCAATTCCATAATCCGCCTGAATATTCCATCCTTTTCAAAATGGCACCTGGAAAAATTAACAGAAATGATGGGAAGTTTCAGCCCCTCATCCTTCCACCGTCTCATACAAATTAAAACCTGCTCGTACATATAGAAATCAAGTTCCACAATGTAACCGGACTTTTCCAATATAGGAATGAACACACCCGGCGATTCCATCTTGCCATCCCTCTTTTTCAGGCGCACCAATGCTTCCCCACCGGAAATTTCCATCTGGTCCAGCAGAAACTTGGGCTGGATATATACCTGAAACCTGCTCTCTGCAAGGTCGCTCTGGAATTCCGATAAAATCTGCTTCTCGAGTTCACGCTGACTGCGCATCCTGCTCTCATAGACCCGGCAGAATTCCGTGCTTCCTTTGATGCTCTTTCTGGCAATATTCGCATTTTCGATAGCCATATCCAGATTCTCTTCTATATCATCAATAAAGTAGAGCCCTGTAGACAGCCTGAGATTGCAGGAGGTATAGACTTCCCTCTGCTGTTTTGAAAATTCTACGCTCGCCCTGGTGACAATTTTAGTAATTTCCTCCTTATCCGTCCCCCAGATTAAAGTAACGAATAAATCCGAATAAAGACGGCAGGAAATCTTATTATTGCCGCTCCTGATTCTCTTGGCAAACTTCCTGAGGATTTCATTGCCGGCCTCATGTCCGAAATTCTCGTTGATATAAGAAAAATCATTGATATCCGTATACACAATGGCATACTGCAAATCCGTCTCCCCGCTGGCAAGCTTCTCTTTCACGCTGCTCTTAAACGCTTCTTCTATATAAAGCCCCGTCAGCATATCGCGCCGTTTCAGATGACGGATTTTCCTCTGGTCTTCCTCGCGCTGTACGCGCAGCGCCACAAACACGGAGAGCATCCTTGTCAGTTCTAAAAATGTCTCTTTTTCAAAGTTGGTCCATATCCTGGGCTTTTCCAGGTCGCAGAAACTGATATACCCTTCTCCTAATTCAAAATAGGAAAAACTGCAGTTCACGATAGCACGCATATTCCTCTCCCGAAATACCGCTTTGTCCTTATCCGACACAAACTCATCGCCCCAGCAGTCATTGATATATGCCAGTCCCCACTCGTCAAAGCCGCTCATGAACCCATCCCAGTCTTCAAACTTATCCACAAACTGCGGCTCGTAAATAACTCCGTTCTCCCTGGTCCAGCAATTGGTCTGTATGAGTTCGCGCCTCTCCTTGTCGCACTCCAAAACAGAAACAATGCCCAAATCGTACTGCCGCCCGATACGCTCCATCAGGACATTCAGCGAGTCATTGACATCCTTGGAATGCGACAGAAGCGTAAATGCCTCCGAGAGGAAATCCATATCCTGAACCTTTCCCGCCTTATACTGGTCTATGCGCGGCTCAATCCTTGCCGCCTTGCGGATTTTCCACAGAGGATCCGTTGCCTCCGCAATCCGGTACTGATTTTTTCCTGACTCTTTCGCCTGGTACATCGCCATATCCGCCTTGGCGAACAGGGAACTGTAGCTTTCCTTAACCGTGCCAACGATTGCCACGCCCACGCTGCAGCTTACCTCAACCTCTTCCTGCCCTCCGCCATGATACGTCTGCCGGACGTTCTTGCAGATATTCTCTGCTTTTAACTTTGCCTGGTAATAATCCGTGTGCTTCATGAATACCATGAACTCATCCCCACCGATTCTGCCCACAATATCCGTTGCGCGGAACAGGTCCTGAATCTTTTTGGCAATCGTAATCAACACGCTGTCGCCAAACATATGGCCCAACGTATCATTGATACCTTTAAAATTGTCCACATCAATCAGCATCAATGCATGGGTCCCGCGGACATTCTTCTTTAAGAATGCCTCAATTTCCGACTTGGTCGTAGACTTGTTCAAGAGACCCGTCAAATCATCCTGTTTCAGCTTGAGTTGCATCTCATCCTGAATGCGCCTCTCCCTAGTAATATCCTCTGTCCTTCCCAAAATGCGCAGGATTTCACCATTCTCTCCCGGAACGCTCTTATAAATGGTCCTGTGCCATGCGTATTCCGGCTCCTGCCCAATATCTGCAACGTTCACACGGTACTCCAGCATACCATTTTCTTCTTCCATGGATGCACGTCTTATCATGCCAAAAAATTCATCGTAGTCCTCACGGAATATAATTTCTTCCAATGCTTTGACAGACACGAAAAAATCTTTGCCATTTCGGTCTGCAATCATGATATTGGAACTGGAGGCTATAAAAATGGTCTTATTCGTCACATCATATTCAAAGGGAAATTCCTGATTAATCTCCTCCACGAGCTTATAACGCTCTGTCTGGAGATACAGCTCTTCCTCTATCTTCTTGCGCATATGGATATCCCAGCAAGATACCAGGAAATACGGTGTCCTGCCCTGATAATAGAACATGCGGAGGCTCATGGCAATCCAGCGGATTTCCCCTTTCTTGCCGCAGATACGAACCTCACACTCTTCTATCTTATCTGTGTGCACCAGTTTCCCCATCAGCCCATGCAGCTTCTCTCTGTCTTCCCGGTAAACTGCATCCTCAAAGTCATTGGGCAATACCTGGATTTCCTCAGCTGTATAACCAATCAGCCGATAAAACTGCTCATTTCCTTTTACCAGTTCCCAATGCTCTGCCCCCTGAATTACGGCACAGCCAGCAGGAAGTTTCTGAATCATTCTGCTCAGCCGATTCATGTTCTCTTCCCCCTCCTCTATCATGCCTTCATTCTCCCATTTCTTCCGTCCATCCATATAAAAACCCCATTTTCAAAAAATTGACAATTACCATATCCCCATCATACCAAATCTTGCATATTTTTTCAATAAAACTCTTGAAAAATAGCGGATATAAGGTATAATAGCGAAAGATATTATACGCGCCGCAGTGCGCATTGGCTACCATGTTATTTACAGAAAGGAACTATACCATGATTAGTGCAAACAATATATCCCTGAGAATCGGCAAAAAAGCCTTATTTGAAGATGTAAATATTAAATTCACGGAGGGCAACTGCTATGGCCTCATTGGCGCCAACGGCGCCGGGAAATCTACATTTTTAAAGATTTTAAACGGACAGTTAGAACCCACCAGCGGGGACATTGCCATCACACCCGGACAGCGTCTCTCTTTCTTACAGCAGGACCATTTTAAATATGATGAATTTTCCGTGTTGGATACTGTCATCATGGGTAATCAACGCCTCTATGATGTCATGAAAGAAAAAGATGCAATATATATGAAAGAGGACTTTACGGACGAAGATGGTATCCGCGCCAGTGAACTGGAAGCGGAATTTGCTGAAATGGATGGCTGGAATGCAGAAGCAGATGCCGCACAGCTTTTGAATGGGCTGGGCATTGATACAGAGTGCCACTACTCCATCATGAAAGACCTCCCCAGCGAAATCAAAGTCAAAGCGCTCCTCGCACAGGCGCTCTTTGGCAACCCTGATATCCTGCTCCTAGACGAGCCTACCAACCATCTGGATTTAGATGCCATTGCCTGGTTAGAGGAATTTCTGATTAACTTTGACAATACGGTAATCGTAGTATCACATGACCGTTATTTCCTGAACAAAGTCTGCACGCATACGGCAGATATTGACTATGCCAAGATTCAGCTCTATGCCGGGAATTATGATTTCTGGTATGAATCCAGCCAGCTTTTGATAAAGCAGATGAAAGAAGCCAATAAGAAAAAAGAAGAAAAGATTAAGGAACTGCAGGAATTTATCTCACGTTTCTCCGCCAATGCTTCCAAATCCAAACAGGCGACTTCCAGAAAACGTGCCTTGGAAAAAATCCAGTTGGACGAAATCAAGCCGTCCAGCCGTAAATATCCCTATATTGACTTTCGTCCCAACCGCGAGATTGGCAACGAGGTCCTGACCGTGGAAAATCTGAGCAAGACCATTGACGGCGTAAAAGTATTAGACAATATTTCCTTTATTGCCGGACATAATGACAAGATTGCTTTTGTGGGCAGCTGTGAACTTGCCAAAACGACATTGTTCCAGATTCTTGCCGGAGAGATGGAACCAGATGAGGGCAACTATAAATGGGGCGTTACGACCAGCCAGTCATACTTCCCCAAGGACAACACCAAGATTTTTGACAATGACCTGCAGATTGCAGACTGGCTGACACAGTTTTCTGAAATTAAAGACGCCACCTATGTCCGCGGCTTCCTGGGCAGAATGCTGTTTGCCGGGGAGGACGGTATCAAGCGGATGCGGGTATTATCCGGTGGAGAGAAAGTGCGTGTCCTGCTTTCCCGCATGATGATTGAGGGTTCTAACATCTTAATCCTTGACGAACCTACCGACCACCTCGATATGGAAAGCATCACCGCCCTTAACAATGGGCTGATTAAATTCCCAGGCGTAATCCTCTTCGCTTCCAGAGACCATCAGGTTGTGCAGACTACTGCCAACCGCATCATTGAATTTCTGCCGAACGGCGCAATGATTGACAAGACCACCACATACGATGAATATCTGGAAAGTGATGAGATGGCAAGGAAAAGACAGATATATTCCACGAGCAATGCACAGGAAGAGGATGATTAAATTTACAATTATTCTTTCTCTTTCAAGCTCAAAAACGCTCCTAGATTTCCGCGTTTCCCACGGCTCGCACGGTGAGAAAACAGCAGCTTCGGATTACAGCAGGTGCACACATCCGTCACGGATAAATGCTCCTGCTTTATTCCTGTCTCCAAAAGGACAATCTCATTGGCACGCCACAAATCAAGCTGGTATTTGCCATTCCCCTTATCAATCAAAATCTCCGCTTCGTGTCCGCAAAATTCATGTATAAATTCATCTGCCACGTCTTGGCTGACTTCGTAACAATCCTGACAGATAGATGGCCCAATGGCACAAATGACGTCTTGCGGCTGTGTACCGAATTCCCGCCGCATGGCTTCTAATGTCGCTCGTCCCATACGCCCTGCCGTTCCACGCCAACCGGAGTGCGACAGACCGATGGCACGTCTCTTTATGTCCACAAAATACAGGGGAACGCAATCCGCATAGAAAGTAGACAGCACAAGTCCCGGTTCGTCAGTAATCAGACCGTCCACATCCGCATAGCCGCGCTCCCTGGTAATCCCCTTTCCGGCATCCTCTTTACCTACGCGTCTGACATTGGTCGTGTGGGTCTGGTCGCTAAGCACAAAATTGTCATATCTGCACCCCAGCATTCCAGATACCCGGCGAAAATTCTCCTCTACCGCCATCCTGTCATCCCCTCTGGTAAAACTGAGATTCAAGCTCTCATAGATGCCTCTGCTGACGCCGCCAAGCCGTGTGGTAAAACAATGCTCCACAATTCCTGTCTGCTCCAAAATCGGATAGGAAAGATAGGGAAACTCTACGCTTGCAAGCTGCCGGGAACACATAACCGGTGCAGGCTGCTTCCCTTCCCGCTCTTTTCGTACCAAAATATACTCTGCCATATTCAAAACCCGCCCTTTCTAAAATGAACTGTATGCAGTTCACCCATTTTTACCAATCACAAGAACCATCCAACAGGAAGCGATTTACCGTTCAAATGCATTCCGCAAATGAATCACCTCATCCCCCAAAATGCCTACCACGTCAAAACGGCAGGGCGTAGTTTCCCCATATCCATAACGCAGAAGATAGAAATCCGCCGTCTTGCCAATACGTCGCTGCTTACGCACATTAACTGCTTCAAGAGGATGTCCGCCGTTATTTTGGGCTCGATATTTGACCTCCACAAATACCAGATATCTGCCCTCTCTGGCAATTAAATCAATCTCCCCAAACCTGCTGCTGAAATTGCGCTGCAATATCTGAAATCCCTGTTTTTGCAGATATTCTGCTGCCAGTTCCTCGTATTTTGCGCCCCTCTCGCGGCTGCTGTTTCCCCTGTTTGCCAAACTCCCTCTCCTTGTAATAATTTTATCTATAATCTCTCCACTTTATCTCAGTTTTGACTTTAATTTCTCCATATCATCCACAAATACGAGAATCTCCGCCACCACCTCATAGAGTTCCGGCGGAATCATTTCTCCGATTTCCAGCTTTGACAACGTCTTTGCCAGCTTATCATCCCGGTAAAATGGAATATTCTCCTCTTTTGCTTTCTCAATAATACGCTCTGCTGTATAGCCTTTCCCGGTAGCAATGATTTTGGGCGCCCGCTCTCCCGGCTCATACGCCACTGCCACTGCCGTCTTCTGACGAAGCCCCTCTTCACTCTCCGCAGTGACTGGTTCTCCGGTGTTTTTATACCGTACCTCTTCCACCAAACGCTTCCCCCTTCCTCTATGATTTTAATACTTAAAATCCTCTTACGCTTTGATGTCAATAGATATATATGCAGCTTTCTTTACGCCTTCACATCAAAGGAATACCGCTGCAGCTTGCCCGGAGGATTCTCCCTTTCCAAGAAATCCTGCACAAAATCCTGTTTCTTTTTACGGTTTTCCACCTTGACATCACAGGAATAGCCTTTTTCCTCCAGACGTTTTACAAGCTCCTGTGAGCACTGGGATATCAGGCGGCACGAATTCTCATCCTCAAAATAAAATTCTGTCTGCACAGCGCTCCCCAAAAGCTTGACAAATATGTCGGTTGCTCCCAGATGGTCCATGTCCAGGTGCAGCAATGCCGTCAGTTCCCCCTCTTTCTGACGGAGATTCTTCTTGTTCGTATATACATAAAGGTCGCTGTGCGCATTCTGATTCTGTAATTTCAAAGGAAGCTGTACATAGGTATAGAGTTGATTTACCTGATTCATGAATTCCAGGTTGCTCTGCACGGACTGCGCGCTCTTGGCCAGAATAGAACCATCTTTTCCTGCCTGTGCAAGCGTCTGCTGCAGCTCTGACATCTGGCTTGACAGCCGCTGATAAAATTCCTTCACTGCCCCTTCTTCTTTTAATTTATCCGGCGTCAGCATCCATTGCTCGGTCATTGCCTGTTTCAGCAGTACCTTATATTCTTCAGAATGGAATAGCTTCTCAATGGACGCGCTACTGGCCTCCTTACTCTGCTCCAGAACATCCATAATCTGCAAAAGAAGCTCCCCGGCGCCCAGGCTGGTATTTAACTGCCCATTTGGCAAAAGCTGTTCATTTCCTCTTGCCCCGGAAAACTCCTGCAGCAATGATGTAAGCCTGCCCTGCTGTTCCCCGGAAAGCAGCTGCGCCACGGTGGCTTTGCTTCCACCGCCATTATCATCTGCCACAATCCGCCCTGCGGCGTCTGCCTGCACCTGTGCTGCCTCCCCTGCCTGATTTGCGGCAGCCGTATTCCCCTGCGAAAGATTGTCTCCGGCGATTCCTCCGGCAAGCTGCCCTTCTCCATTTTTTCCCATGACTGCTCCTTCGGGCAATGCTGTCTCCCCGGCAATTCCTCCGGCAAGCTGGCCTTCTCCATTTTTTCCTATGACTGCTCCTTCGGGCAATGCTGTCTCCCCGGCAATTCCTCCGGCAAACTGTCCTTCCCCGGCTGCCCCAGCAGGGTTCTGCCCTGAAACAGTTCCATTTAAAATGCTCTCACCAGGCACTCCCATCTGTTCTCCCGGAATCGGCTGTCCTTGCATATTTCCCAGCTGCGCATCAGAAACAGGCTGCTGCTCACCACCAAGAATTATGCCTAAAATCTGCTGCTGCAGTCCCAGCAGAAATCCAGAATTCTGTGCCGCTGCTCCAGTTCCCCCAGACCCCAACATCTGTCCTGGCAGTTCCATGATTCCCTGCATGAGACGATTCATATCCGGCAAAATCGCCTGCTGGCCATTTTTATAATTTTGAAACTGATTCAGAGATTCCTCTGTGATTACAAACCCCAATTTCTGCATTTGCACCAGCGTCTGCATATCTGCCTTGGGAAAGGCAGAAGAAACACGCATCATCTGCAGCAAACTTTGTTTATTGATAGGCATTTTCTCCGCCATCATCTGGTTTACCATGGAAAGATTGCGCTCATTGACCTTCAGTCCTGCCGCCTCTAAAGCCTTCAGCAGCGTGGGGTTCTGCGCGCTCTCTAACGTTACTGGACGGATTGCTATCTGCTCCCCGCTGTTCGATTTGACCTCAAAAAGCATGGGCTGCCCTTTTTCCAAATTTACTCCGGTATCCATCCTGGCTGAAATGGTGCTCCCATCATTCAGCCCGATAGTCACCTGACCATTTTTAATTTCCGTAATTGTCCCCTCAAACACCTTACCAGGCATCAATTGCTGCGCCTGTGTCGTAATCTTCTGCACCGCCCCTGCTTCTTTGCTCTGATTCGCAGCATGGGTATTGGCTGTCGGGCTGTTGGGGTATTGGTAAACACTATCCACTAATGACATTGGTTTTCCTGCCTTTCCGTTCTATGCTCCTGTCCCTTCTATGCTCTACACCTTTCTATGCTTTCGGCCTTTCTAAACTCCTGAATTTTTACAAATTCCTGATAAACGATTGCCGGTGAATCGGGGAAGCGCCATGTGTGCGGATTGCTGCTATATGCTCCGCGGAGCCATAACCTTTATTTCTGGCAAACCCATATTCCGGCAGCGACTTGTCATATTCCTTCATCAGCCGGTCCCTGGTAACTTTGGCGATGATACTCGCTGCCCCGATAGAAATGCTCTTGGCATCTCCTTTGACAATCGGCACCTGGGGAATCGATACCCCAGGAATCGTCACCGCATCGTTTAATAATATATCGGGCGTTACGGACAGATTCTGAATCGCCTCGCGCATCGCCTCATAAGTCGCCTGCAGAATGTTGATTTCATCAATCCGCGCCGGGCTTACCATGCCGATGCCTGTGGCAATTGCCTGTTCCATAATGATATCATAAAGTTCCTCCCGCTTTTTTTCACTGAGTTTCTTGGAATCATTGATATACAAAATCCTGCAGTCTTGGGGCAAAATGACAGCGCCGGCAACTACCGGACCAGCCAGGGGCCCTCTGCCTACTTCATCAATGCCGCAGACATATCCCCGCTCCCCATACTGTTTCTCATAAACCTTTAACCCCTCAATGCGCGCCCGCTCGTCCTCCAAAGCTTTCAGCCGCTTTTCCGCCTGTTCTGTTAGCTTCTGCACCCCTGCCCGCGTATCTGTTCCATATTTTAAAATAAAAGAAGGCAGCATATCTTCCTCTGCTGCCTGTAATTCCGCTTTTATTTCCGCGATTGTCCTCAACCCGCTCACCGAAACCCTCCTCTGAATGTATTTATATTACTTCTCATTGGTGCTTGATAAATTCCATCTTGTTAAACGGATATATTCTAACCCATGCTCTGCCGACAATGTCTTCACCTAAAATATTGCCCACACTGGGGTCTCTGCTGTCAGAACTGGCATTGCGGTTGTCTCCCAGCACAAAATACTCATCTTCGCCCAACGCAATCGGTTCTTCGGCTTCTCCAGGGTCCAAAATAACTTCCCGGCCATAAGACTCTTCCAACACTTCCCCATCAACATAAATCGTGCCATCCTCATCAATCTGCACAACTTCACCCGGAAGACCAATAATTCGTTTGATATAGTAGGTGTTCTTTTCATATTTATAGGGGAAAACAATGATATCATACCGTTCAGGGTCGTGGAACCGATAAGATATCTTGTCTACAATCAGATTATCACCATCACTCAGCGTGGCTTCCATCGAACTGCCGCTGACCTGTGTGCGCTGACCTATGTAATGAATTACCAAATAAGTCAGCAAAAATACAATCCCAATATAAACAATAAAACTGATTGTCTCCTTTAACACATTTGTCTCTTTTTCTGCTGATTCCATCTGTTCTTTTTGTTGATTGTCCATACCTTACTTCTTTCTTCGGCTATTTTACTCCCTATCCCTATTTTAGCTCTACTCCTGTGGAAATTCAAGTGTTATTTTGCCCAGCCTGCCGCTGCGGAACTCATCAATCACCATGGACGCAGCCTTGCCATAATCCAATTCGTTGCCCTTCTTCACACATTTCCGGTTGCCCGCAATTTCCTTTAATATCTCTGCAGGCTTCTGTCCCTCTGTCACCCCATACCTCTGGGCAAGCAGCCCAGGATACCTTGCCTGCAGAATATTAATCAGTTCCAAAGACAGCTCATCAATATTTAAAATCTCATCTTTAATGGAACCGACCAAAGCCAGACAGAGCCCTACCTTCTGGTCCTCAAACTTCGGCCACAATATACCGGGGGTATCTAATAATTCCACATTTTTATTGAGGCGAATCCACTGTTTACCTTTGGTAACTCCTGGTTTATTGCCGGTTTTGGCACAGGCTTTTCCCGCATAAGTATTGATAAATGTAGACTTCCCTACATTGGGAATGCCCACTACCATGGCACGTACCGGACGGTTTTTAATTCCACGTCTCCTGTCACGCTCAATCTTCTCCTTACATGCGTCAAGAATTACCTCATTGATTGTCTTGATTCCTGCTCTGTTCCTGGCATCCAGCTTTACCACAAAAAATCCTTTTTCTTTGAAATACGCTGCCCACGCCTTATTCTGCTCCTCGCTGGCAAGGTCCGCCTTATTCATCAATATCAGCCTTGCTTTCTGCTTCCCCAAATCATCAATATCGGGATTGCGGCTGCTTAAGGGGATACGCGCATCCACCAGTTCAATTACCAAATCTATCAGTTTTATGTCTTCCTGCATCTGACGCTTCGCTTTCGTCATATGCCCCGGATACCATTGAAAATGCATGATTTCCCTCCTATTTCAGCAATCCTATCCTGTCCCATGGAAACACAATCATCCATGCTTCGCCTGTAATGTGCTCTTTCTTGACATTGCCAATGCTGGCATAACGACTGTCTTCGCTGTTGTTGCGGTTATCGCCTAACACAAAATATTCATCTTCACCCACAAGAATTTCATTTTCCGCCATCATAGCATTTTCAATCGCTTCCTCCTGGGTTTTCTCCTCAAAAAGTTCTCCATTAACATAGACCGCTCCATCTTTTATCTGTACTGTATCTCCCGGTACCGCAATGACACGCTTCACATAGTAATGGGATTTTTCATTGCCGTTGGGCTGGAACACAATCAAATCATTCTTCTGGGGGTCGAACAGCTTGTACACAAACCGGTTCACCAGCACCTTCTCTCCGCCTTCTAAAGTCGGGGACATAGAAGGACCGATGACTGACACCCGAAAGCCAAAAAAGGACACCATAATAACTGCCGCTGCAATCGTCAGCACAATCTCTCCTGTCCATATGGCAATCTCTTTCAGCAGCCCTATATTTATTTTCTTTTTCTCATGATAAAAACTAAGCCCAGATGTTCTTCTTCTCATTTTCTGCTGCTCCTGCCTGTCCATCATCCTGCAACCATGCGTAACAAGTTTTTCTTTATAGAAGATACAAAAGAAGGAACAAATACCGCCGTAGTTGTCCCTTCCCATGTTTCATTTCTTCAAAAAACTTACTTTACTAACTCTTTTACCTTAGCTCTCTTACCTACGCGTCCTCTCAGGTAATTCAGTTTTGCACGTCTTACTTTACCGTAACGAACCACCTCGATTTTCTCTACGTTAGGAGAATGTAACGGCCATGTCTTCTCTACTCCGACACCATTGGAAAACTTTCTTACTGTGAAAGTCTCTCGGTTGCTGCCGCCCTGCCTTTTCAGCACAATCCCTTCAAAAACCTGGATTCTCTCGCGGTTTCCCTCTTTAATCTTACCATATACCTTCACGGTATCGCCTACGCTAAACTGGTCGACCTCGGGTTTTAACTGTTCTTTCTCAATGTTCCTGATAATTTCTGTTGCGTTCATTCTGTGACCTCCTAATTCATTAGATGTTCTTAATACACTCGGTAACAGAGGACCATCATTTTCTTGTCTCACGAGTTATTATTTTACCATAACCTCTTGCAAATAGCAAGGGGTATTTTTCCGCAATCCAACCCTCGCCATGGACAGCCGCCCACAAAACAGGTAAAACGCTTACGAAAGCATTATCCCTCACTGCGCCCTCTCTATACCCATATACAAACCCTTTACCTGCTGGTCTGTCAATGCATCATTAAAAATGCTTACTTCATCCCATGCCCCATTAAAACTGTTGTCCCAGAAACATCCCGAGCCCAGATAAATCGCTGCGTCGGCATTTGCTGTAAAGAAGTTCGCATGCTGCGTTGCAGTTTCCACTAACTCACCGTTCAAATAAATTTTTCCTGTATCCCCATTCATCACCCAGGTAACCATCTTCCACTCTCCTGGCGTAAACATATTGGCTGCCTGTTTTGTATCTTTTCTGTTATTCCCTACTGCCATTCCGACAAATCCATGATTAAATTGAGAATACCAAGAGAGGTAATTCTTATCATCTTTCCAGGCATAAAACGCCCCGGCAAATTCTGCAATCTGCGCCTCCGGTTTCAACCACATAGATACTGTGTAATCTGCAGATGTAATGGAGGTATCCTGCCGCAGGCCATTATGTGTTCCATCACCGCTAAAACGAATTGCATTTCCTGAAATCCCCTCCACATATTCGGGCGCCGCCTCCGTATCAGCGGCATTTTCTCCGGCAGCCACCGGCTTATTCTTCACAATGGTTGCCCCCTGAGAAGATATGGTATCCGTCAGGCTATCGTCAAATTGATAATATGCCGTCCTTTTATGGCTTATCTCATTCATGATATCTTCTGCAGTTTTGACCGTAATCGCAACTTCTTCTGATTTCTCAACCCCCTCTTCCGAATAAATCACAGTAATTGAAGTATCCTCCTTCGTCAGAATTCTATCTTCCCCTGTAATCTGCACAAGCTTGGTCACATCCAGTTCGCCGCCGTTGGAATAAACCGCCTTAACTATCATTCCCGACCTGTCAAACTTTTCATTTGCCAAATAGCTCAGCTTATCCGGCTGCGCATCAATTCTGATTGCACTGAGCGTACCTTTCTCTTTCACGGATACAGATACATTTATGGTCTCCCACATGGACATTTGTCCATTTGTCTCAAATACACAGCCTTCCGGCGCTGGAATCTTTGCCACTGCTGTGACCAATCCCTCCGTTGTCTCCGTATGGTCAGCTAATGTCCAGATAGCTTCCGTATTCTCCAAAACTATCTGTGATTCGCCTGCGCGACCGGTAAATGCTATCTGTTTCAATGCTTTGACAACATCTGCCGTAGTTGTTCCATATTCTACGCTGATTTCTGTCTTATCCGCTGTTACCTCCGTAATCTTATCTGCTTTCTCCGCGAAGTATTCCAGATAATATCCTTCCACTTCTTCCTGCGTCAAAACCTCATTAGTAAATATAAGTTCATCCACGAGACCGGCATAATATCCGTCATTTTTCCAACCGGTAACGCCGAGATACGTTTTCATATCTGCATTTTTCTCATTGCGGACATTTCCCGAGCCAGCTTTCCTGCCGTTCACATACAATGTTCCCAAGGCTGTGCCTGCCGGCGTGTCGTTTCCATCGACTACTAATACAATATGGCTCCACGCAGCGGCAGCGCCCACCGAAATCTGCGACTGCGCAGCCGTTGCGTGTCCATTATTATAGGACCAAAGCTTAATACCCCCTGTCGCATTACTTCCGGCCACCGCGCACCATGTCTGCGGAAGTCCGCTTTGCAGCCCAAATTGATTCGCCGTAGAAATCAGCAGCGCCTGGTTATCTTTCAGGGAATCCGGCTTTACCCACATCGAAATACTGTAGCTCTTAGAGGATGTACCCGCAATCTTGTCAAGCCGCAATCCGTACGTTCCATCCATTTTAAGCGCGCTGCCGGCAAGCCCTTGCACAAACTTTGGCTCTATCTCTCCGGCATTGTCCTCCGTGGGCACGCCGTCTGCAGTTTCATTGACTCGTTTTACAATCGTTCCCATCGTATCTGCATTTTCAAATGTATATCTCTCGCGGTACGGTTTCACCGTAAATCCTTCTACTTTGACAATCTTGCGGATATTCCCATAAGTATAGCCAACTGTCGCCGATGTCGTTGCCAAGGTAAATACCTGCGGATTCACCTTACAATCTGTAATAGAAATAACTTCTGTCCTGCCGCTTTTAAAAGCCGCTATTACCTTGATATCATCATCCGTAAAACAGGAGCCTTCCCGTTCAAGAGCCGCCTTCTTCAATTCATAACTGAGCGACACAAGTTGGTCATTTGCCGTCACAGTAATATCAACTTCTGTCTTTCTGGTTATCCCCTTCTCCGTATAGGACACCTCCACGCTTTGATGTCTTGGATCTAATTCTCCCTCATAGCAGACAAAATCTGTAACCAGCTTCGTTGTCCCATCGCTGTAAGTCGCCGTCACTGTCATCCCCTCTGGATTAAAAATCTCTCCTTCCTCGTATGTCAACTTTGTCGGCAGTGTGGTAATCTCAATCTTCTTCAATGTAATTACAACCGGAGTTGGCTTATCCGGATTGTCTGGATTGTCCGGCTTATCCGGGTCATCTGGATTGTCCGGCTTATCCGGATCATCCGGGTCATCTGGATTGTCCGGCTTATCTGGGGCATCTGGATTGTCCGGGTTGTCTGGATTGTCCGGCTTATCTGGGGCATCTGGATTGTCCGGGTTGTCTGGATTATCCGGCTTATCCGGGTTATCTGGATTATCCGGCTTATCTGGGTTGTCTGGATTATCTGGTTTATCTGGATTGTCTGGATTATTTGGATTATCCGGCTTATTCGGTTCTGTTGGATTCTGATCTGAGTCTGTGACACTCTTTACCGTAACGAGGCAGCTTGCAGTTTTCTTGCTTCCGTCCGCTGATGAGGCTGTAATCTTGACTTCTCCCGCTGCCACGCCTATCACAACGCCCTGCTTCGTCACAATGGCAACCTTACTGTTAGAGGATGACCAATTGACTTTCTTATTGGAAGCTCCAGACGGCGTTACGGTTGCTTTCAAGGATGTGCGTTCTCCCACTTTAATTACCGCTGAGGACAGATTCAGCTTCAACTTGCTTACCGGCGTCACAACCCTCACCTTAAGTGTGGCTTTTTTCCTGCTCCCGTCTTTAGCCGTTACAGTAACTCTGGCAGTTCCGTTCTTCACTCCTTTTATTCTGCCCCCAGACAGAATCTTAACAATTTTTTTATTACTGCTCTTATAAATTACTTTTTTATTCTTCGCGTTCTTCGGCGTAACTTTTACTTTTAATTTTAAAGTCTTGCCCTTGTTCAAACTTATGCTGCGCTTTTTAGGGCTGGTTATCTGAACCTTTTTGACCTTAACTGCCTTCGCTGCTTCCGCCGTCACTGACGGTATACCTGCTGATGTAATTGTCAATGCCAGCGCCAGAACCCACGCGCACAAACGTATGCCATTGCCTTTCCTCTTTCTCATCCCTTTCATCCCTTTCTGATATTTTTTCGTATCAAATGCCTATATAATTTATTATAATATTTTTTATCCTCTAAAAAAATCTATTTCCGAGCAAAAAACGCGCAAATTCGAGCATTTTATGGGATAGCTTGCCGTCACTTCTATGTCTGCCGGCTCGAACTTGTCGCCCCTGTAGTACGCGGTCTTCGCGGACGCTTTCGTGACTGCTATGTCTGCAAGCTTCTTCACGGATGAGGTCGGCGTTTTCTCCAGTGACAACAGGGAGTCTGCTTCCATATTTTCTCACTCCTCAAATAAATACGCGACCGTCATATTTGTTCCTGTTTCTCTGCAATTAATTCGCGTTTCTCAAATTTCAAAATATTTTTTCAAAAAAAGTGTCCTATTTTGCACCCTTCGATTGTTACATTAATGTGAGGGTGTGTATTTTACATACACTACAGAAAACCCCCGAGGCGCTTTTTGTGTCCCGGGGGTTTTCCATTTATTTAACTTTATGTCAAATCCTGCTTCTGTTCCGTTCCATGTTCATCCAGATACTTCTGCACATCTTTCTTAAATTGTATCCAGGCATCCTCGTTCTCCACATAGTAGATGGGACACTCCTTCCCAGTTACATCGTAATGCCGGATTACACTATCCACCGGCAGATTGAACTTCCCACAAAGCCAGGCTGTCAATTCTACCAAAGAATCGTATGTCTCCTGCGTAAACTGCCCCGTCTCGTCCTGATGGCAGCACTCAATGGCCAACGAATCTTCATTACGGTCATTGGAGGCGTAACACATTTCCGAACTTGGTATACATTGAATAATTTTGCCATCAATTCCCACCACAAAATGGCTGCTTGCTTTTGTCTTCTGCGTGTCTTTCAGGCTCTCAAAATAACTGCGATTCTGCTCTGCTGTGGTACCCGGATTCGCCGTATAATGCACCACAATTCCTTTTACTTCTTCCAATGCCATCTGCGGTCTGGAAAAAGGGTTCGGCGTCAGTAAATCCACCGTATAATCCGGGGCCTCCTCAATAACTTTCTGCTGAAACCCCTGCCCCTGCTGTTTCTCTTCTTTGCTGTTCACATTCATGGATATATTTCTATGCGCCTGAACTGACTCAGGTTTCTCATCCCTGAGCAATAGCCTCGTCAGGACAAAAACGAGCAGCAGGACGCATGCACATGATATTGCGCAGCGCACAATTATCTGTATCGTCCTCTGCCTTTTCCTTCTGCGTTTTCTTGCCAAATACCTATCCCGTCTTCTCCGCTCTTCACTCGTCACTGTAATCTCTCCGCTTCTTCTCTGAGTATTCTAAATAATTACCGCTTTTTCCATACTCACAGTATACACCCTTTTTTTGCAAAAAGAATTAATATTCTTTAAATTTTTTGTAAGAATATTGTTATTCGCTCTAAAGTCTTCCTTAACATTTCTTCTGTGTGCGCAAGAGATAAAAATATTGCCTCAAACTGTGAAGGAGCAAAGTAAAATCTCTGCGCCAGCATATAATTGCAGTAATCTGCAAAAACTTTTGTATCTGCAGTTTTCGCACTCTCATAATCCACTACTTTCTGCTCTGTAAAATACAGACTCCCCAGGGACCCTACATGGTTTACCTGCCAGGGCTTTCCTGAATTTTTTACACACTCTTTCAGCCGCTCAAAAAACCAGTCTCCTTTCTCATTTAAATCCCTGTAATATTGCGGATGCTCTTTTAATATTGTAAGCTGGGCAATACCTGCCGCCATGGCAACCGGATTCCCACTCAAGGTTCCTGCCTGGTACACACCCCCGCAAGGCGCCACAAGTTCCATTATCTCGCGTCTGCCTCCATATGCTCCTACCGGCATGCCACCACCGATAATCTTGCCCAAAACAGTGAGGTCCGGCGTTATGCCATAATAACCCTGTGCCCCATCTATAGCGAGACGAAACCCCGTAATCACTTCATCAAAAATCAGCAGCGCTCCGTAGCTGTCACAGAGATTGCGCAGACCTTCTAAAAATCCCGGGATAGGCGGCACAACACCCATATTGGCTGCTACCGGCTCTACAATAACAGCTGCAATCTCCTCACCGCAGCGCTCAAAATGCGCTTTGACGGTTTGCAAATCGTTATACCGCGCTGACAGCGTATCTCTGGTACAATTTCCAGGAACACCCAGGCTATCCGGTACGCCCGCTGTCATCACGCCGGAGCCTGCCTGTACCAGAAGACTATCGCAATGCCCGTGGTAACAGCCTGCAAATTTAATTATCTTATCCCTGCCGGTAAATCCTCTTGCCGCACGAATTGCGCTCATCACTGCCTCAGTCCCGGAATTGACCATACGCACCATCTCCACAGAGGGAATCAACTCGCAGACCAGCTTTGCCATATCAACCTCCGCCGCCGTGGCTGCCCCAAAACTGAGTCCCCGCCGACATGCCTCCTGTACGCAGTTTAATACCGTCTCATGTCCATAACCTAAAATCATGGGACCCCAGGAACCGACAAAATCAAGATAGCAATTATCATCTTCATCGTAAAGATATGCACCCTTTGCGCTCTTTATAAACCTTGGCTTTCCTCCGATGGAACCAAACGCCCGCACAGGCGAATTGACGCCGCCGGGAATTACTTTTACCGCTTCCTGATAAAGTTCTTGCGACTTTGTTGCCATTGTTCATCCCTCCTGCCATAACACACTGTCTGATTTCATGGTTTACTATCCTATGATGCCTCTATCCATGCATTTTGCCAATTCTTCCGCAAAATACGTGATATAAATGTCACATCCTGCGCGGTATGCACCCACCGCCAGTTCACACATCACAAGTTCCTCATCAATATACCCTGACTGCGCCGCTGCTTTGACCATAGCATACTCTCCGCTGACCGAATAAGCCGCTATCGGCACATTGGTGCGTTCTTTTATTTCCCGTATTAAATCTCCATACGCCAAAGCAGGTTTCACCATAATGATGTCGGCTCCTTCCTGCATATCAAGCAAGGCTTCTTTCCATGCTTCCCGGCGGTTATGGCAATCCATCTGATAAGACTTTCTGTCGCCAAATGAGGGCGCGGAGCCTGCTGCATCACGAAACGGTCCGTAAAAAGAAGAAGCAAATTTAACGGCGTAAGACATGATGGGAATATTTGTATAGCCATTCTCATCCAGAGCCTTGCGAATATATGCCACCCTTCCATCCATCATGTCCGAAGGCGCTACCATATCTGCTCCTGCCTGTACCTGGGAAATTGCTGCCTTAGCCAGCAACTCCAGCGTCCTGTCATTTTCCACCTCATGTCCGCAGAGCGCCCCGCAGTGACCATGGGAGGTATACTCGCACATACAGACATCACCAATCAGGTACAAATGTGGGCATACCTGCTTTGCCTTGCGGAATGCTTTCTGCACAATCCCATCCTGTGCGTATGCGCCGCTTCCCAACTCATCTTTCTTGTCTGGAATCCCAAAAAACATCACAGAACAGACTCCCGCTTCACTGAGCTCTGCCAGCTTTTCCTCCATCCTGTCCACACTGTAGCGGTACTGTCCCGGCATAGAACGGATTTCTTCCTTGATATTGCTCCCCTCACGCACAAACATCGGATAAATCAGCGAAGATTTATCCATCCTCACTTCCCGCACCATTTTCCGCAGCACATCATTACCACGCAGACGGCGCGGCCTTTGAGCCATCTCCATACATAAAACCTCCCTTAAATGCAGCCGTTCAAAGCTGCCGTTTATCCGTCCGCCGAATCAGCTGCAGCCATACAGGCTTTTACAAGCCCGTCTATGGTCGCAGCCTTGGCTGTCACGGTCTTCATAGCCAACTCTTTTGCTGCTGTCTCTGTCTGAACACCGATACACACTGCCTGCATCTGTCTGAAATCAATCCCCGCTGCCGCCTGAGCGAAGCCCCTGACAGTGGAAGCGCTGGTAAATACTGCCATCTGTATTTCTGCCCGTTCCAGCTGCCCCCTGATATCACCAACCTGCGGGAACTCCTCATAAACCGTGCGATAAATCGGTAAATCAATAATTTCCACCGAAACTCTTTTTTCTATTTCCTTAATAAGCTGCCTGCTTCCCTGTTCCGCGCGTGGAATCAGTATCCTGTCCCCCTCTTTGCAGATTTCACCAAGCAGTATCCCCAGATGTTCTCCATCATAAACTTCCGGCATCCACGCACAATTAAGTCCACGCGCCTCCACTTCCTTAGCCGTTCCCATGCCGATAGCCGCAATCTGCACCCTTCCAAGGGAACGTATATCCTGCCCGCGCCTGCGCAATTCACCAAAAAATATGTTTACTCCTGCCGGGGATGTAAAGACCAGATATTGATATAAACAGAGATGCTCAAATTCCTGCCAGAGTCTGCGGTTCTCTGCAATTCGCTCTGTGCGGATAGTCGGAATCTCCAACACCTCCGCTCCCAGGCTCCGCAGCCTGTCAGCCAATATCTTGCTGCGCTCCCGCGGTCTTGTCACCAGTATTTTTCTGCCGAAAAGAGGAAGCTTGTCATACCACGCAAACTGATTTGCCAGCGCACAGACCTCTCCAACCACCAAAACTGCCGGCGTTTGCACCGCCCGCTGCTGTACCGCTTCTTCCATGTCTGCAAGACCCAAGATCAATTTCTTCTGTGCGGCACAAGTCCCCTGCTGCAAAACCGCTGCCGGCGTTTGCGGTTCCATTCCCGCCGCAAGAAGACCCTGGCAGATTTCTCCCAGAGAAGAACCCCCCATCAGAAATACGAATGTTCCTCCTACACGCACCATAGCTTCAAAATCAAGCTGCAGTGGTTCTCTCTGTTTTCGATGTCCGGTAAATACATGCACCGATGATGAAAATTCCCGATGTGTAACAGGAATTCCACTGTAAGCCGGAACCGCCAGCGGTGATGTCACACCCGGCACAATCTCAAAAGGAATACTGTTTGCTGCCAACAGTTCCAATTCTTCTCCGCCTCTGCCAAACATAAATGGGTCCCCGCCTTTCAGACGCACCACGCACTTGCCCTCTAAGGCTTTCTCCAACAACAGATGGTTGATTTCCTTCTGCGACATCTTATGATTTCCGGCACGTTTGCCCACATCTATACATTCCGCCTCCTGGGGTATGAACCGAAAAACCCCCTCACCAACCAGGCTATCATAAACCACAGCTTCGGCATGTTCCAACACTTCTCTGCCTTTTAAGGTGAGAAGTCCCACATCTCCGGGACCGGCACCAACCAAAAATACTTTCCCCTTCATCGTTCCCTCAATTCTATCCGCATAATCCCTTGTTTCCTTTTCATTGTCTCTTCACTTCCTCAGGCATTGCCTCCCCCAAAAAACGCTTGCCTCCGCGCTGCTGCTTTGTCAGTTCTTCCTGCAGTTCCCTCCGCTGTCTGCCGATTTCCTCCTGCAGTTCTCTGGCAGATATCAGTGCACAGCCCTGTCCCCGGATGATAATCTGTTCCAGACCATCTGAAGTTGCCACTGTGACCTGATATCTTTTACCATGCTCATGAGCAAATTTCTCAATATACTGGTCTGCAGTCTCCGCTTCCTTCGTAAACACTACATGAATGTTGTGGTAATCAAGGATTTCCGTGCTGTGATTCTGCACCCGGTAGGCATCAAAAACCACAATCAGATGGCAGCCGCGGATACCCTGGTAATTACACATAATGTCTAAGAGCCTGTCTCTGGCGCTGTCTATATTATGCTCTGCCAGTTCCTTTAATTCCTGCCAGGCAAAAATCATGTTATATCCGTCTACCAGAAAATATTCTTCCTTTTTCTCCGGCATGTGAAAAGTCCGAGTCGCTGCCGTTACATGTTCCTTCACAGCTGCATGTCTTCTGCGATAGCCTTTTCTTGTCGCTTCCTTGCCATGTTTATTAGCACAGAGAGTTCTCGAAAGAATTGCTTCCACTTCATCCTCGCCTATCCATGCTTCCTCCTGCTGCACCGCCACTGGCTGTCTCTGTTGTACATTCGTTATCCCGGCAAAACCATCTGCATCACCCGCCGCATCTATTTCCTGCAAAATTCGCCTCACAGACAACGGAGTCTCCACATGCATATGTTCCTTGACCTGCTTCCATTTGACAACAAACCCCGCCCCATGCGCACAGAAGACAGAATCCGGTGAATTTTCCAGGTCCCGCTCTGCATCATAACCCATCTGTGTAATAATTTCTTCGGCATTATGGCAAGGCTCATAACCCTTCAATGTACAGGACAGCCTTCCCTCTCCTCTGGTATATTGAATGACCTCCCTGGGATAATCCTGCATTTTCGCTGCCGGCGCGGCACCGGTAATCAGAGCCATACCTCCCTCCGTGCGAGGCGTCTCAAAGTTTCCATGCATCCGCTCAATATCCGTCATAGCACGCCCAACCATCTTCTCCGGAATTTCTAAAAGGAACTCATAGATTGGCTCCAACAATACAGACTGTGCCTCCATCAACCCCTGGCGCAGCGCACGGTAAGTTGCCTGCCGGAAATCCCCGCCCTCGGTATGTTTCAGATGTGCGCGTCCTGCCGCCAAGGTAATTCTCATATCGGTAATAGCAGAGCCCGTAAGCACACCTCTGTGCTCCTTTTCCATGAGATGGGTCAGAATCAGGCGCTGCCAGTTTCTGTCCAGCACATCCTCACTGCAGGAGGTATCAAACACCAGCCCGCTGCCCGGCTCGCCTGGCTCTAACAAAAGATGTACTTCCGCATAATGACGCAGCGGCTCATAATGCCCCACCCCCTCCGCCGGATGAGCAATGGTCTCTTTATACAAAATATTTCCCGTTCCAAATGACACTTCTATGCCATATCGTTCGTGAATTAGGCTCGTAAGGATTTCCAGCTGAACCTCCCCCATAACCTGTACCCGAATCTCCTGCAATGCCTCATCCCAGACAACATGAAGTTCCGGTTCTTCCTCTTCTAATTGCGAGAGATTGGCGAACATCTTTCCGCTGTCACAGCCTTCCGGCAATATAAGCTGGTATATCAGCGCTGGTGCCAACAAAGGTGCAGCTGAATCCGCGGCATCCCCCAAACCTTCACCCGGCCGCGTCTCCTGCAAACCAGTAACCGCACAAATTGTGCCGGCCTTTGCCTCCTGCACTGCCGCAAATTTCTCACCGGAATAAATGCGTATCTGGTTCACTTTCTCCTGTTTGTCCGTAATTGCAGTCCTGACTTTCAACGTCCCGCCCGTCACTTTCAGATGTGTCAGACGGTTTCCCTGCCCATCACGCGTAATCTTAAATACCTTGGCTGCAAATTCCTCTGTATACAAGGGCTGCTGCGTTAACTGCGCAAACCCATCAAGAAATTCCCGCACCCCTTCAAGCTTTAAGGCAGAACCGAAGTAACAGGGAAATACCTTTCTCTGCTCAATCAATTCCCTTATCTGTTCCCTCGTAACCTCGCCATGTTCCAGATAATACTCCAGCACATCCTCCCGGCACATGGCAATATTTTCCTGCGATTCCTCCGCACTTATATCTGAAAAATCCACACAGTTTTCATCCAGCTTTTCCTGGAGTTCCGCCAGCAGTTTTTGCTTGTCCGTACCTGGCTGGTCCATCTTATTCACAAAAAGAAAAACCGGAATCTGATATTTCTTCAGAAGCTGCCACAATGTGCGCGTATGCCCCTGTACGCCGTCAGAAGCGCTGATTAGAAGAACCGCGCAATCCAACACCTGCAGCGTGCGCTCCATCTCTGCTGAGAAATCCACATGCCCCGGGGTATCCAGGAGCGTAATCACCATATCCGGCAATTCCAGAACTGCCTGCTTGGAAAAGATGGTGATACCTCTCTCGCGTTCCAATGTCTCCGTATCCAAAAAAGCATCGCCGTTGTCTACCCTCCCCAACTTGCGGAGATTTCCACTCTCATACAATAATGCTTCCGAGAGTGTGGTCTTGCCCGCATCAACATGGGCGAGCAGTGCAGTGCAGATTTGTTTTTTGGGTTTGTTTTCTGATGTATTTTCCATCAAAAATGCCTCTTTCCATATTTAACATAGCAATTCCATTGCAATAGCCGAGTGATCCGTTATTCGTATCTCCCGCGTCTCATGTATGTATTCGCAAGATAATATATTTTTCTTCAAAGCGGAGGATACAAAGCAATAATCGTATCGGTATCCATTATTCGTTCTGCCAACCCAGCTATAATCCTGCTGATTTGGATGGCAATACCGAAATGCATCCAGAAAACCTAAATTAATTAATTTGTCATAGAATCCATATTCCCATTCAAAAAAATTCGGGTAATGAGGAATATGATTCCTGTCAAGTATGTTAAAATCCCCCATAATAATCCTGTGATTGTTTCCTAATTCTTCCATATACTTTTCTATTGCATCTATATACGCTTTTTTTCTCTGGATTTTTGCCTCACTGCGGTCACGGGACGGCACATACAGACCAACAATATCCAGCTCTTTTCCGGGAAAGGCAATCACTGATTCTGTCTGTCTTGAAAAATATATACTGTCGTCTGAAAAAATATTATAACTAGAGCGAATCGGGTATTTGCTTATAACCATAACGCCTAAATCGCCCGTTTTAGATACTGGTGCATTTATATAATATTCAACGGCAGTGTTCATGGAAAAAAGATCGTATCCATACTGTAGGAAAAATTCTTTCAGATATTCACAACCCTGACTTTGTTTCGTTTCTGTCAACACAAATATATCCTCAGGACGTTTTTCCAGCCACCTGCATTGTTTCTTTGCACGTTCCAGCGATGGATTCCCTATATTAAGCGACAGCAGACTCAGCCTTTTAGACAATTTTTTCTCCTTATCATTTCATCATCGTGCCTCAGTGTTCCAATTTATCTGATACTTAATGGACAGATTTCAGAATCTGCATCCGTAAGCATGTTTCCACAAGATATCCTGGCTGCATAACATCCTTTTTTACATGCGGTATTCATGCATCCTGCGCATGTTTCCTCAAAAGTAACCGGGAAATGATAGTTTTTGGCACATGTTTCCCAGTCAAACCCTTCTTCAAAAATGTTCCCTATCACAAACTGCTCACTGCTATACTTACTTACAGCATTTTGGGCGGCAAAAACCATATAAGGACAGTATGCAATATCTCCATTCGTAAAAATATACATTATTTTTCCGGCAGCGCATCCTCCTAAAGGCTTCTGTTCCATATTGGGAAATCTGATATATACTATTTCCAATTCACTATCATTATATTTTTCAGTTTCCATTTGAAGGCGTCTCATCTGCTCTTCACTATAAGCCAAAGAAATCCCCTCCTCACCCCTGCCGAACTGCGATAAAGGATTCATCAATACATAATTGGCTCCACAATGCTTTGCAAAATCACATATAGCAATATATTCTGAGATTGCCGCATATTTATTAGGCGTTACCAATATCCCATTCAGCCATTTGCCCTTACCTAATAAATATATATTTTCTTTCATCTGCTCAAACAAATCCCAGCTGTCATTTCCCCGGAATTTCCCATGGGAAACGGCGGAAAATCCATCGAGGCTTACGTTAAAATGTACACGGCAGCCTTTTATTTTATCCAAAAATCCTTCTGTAATGAGGCTTGCGTTTGTACAAATGCATACTGAAATATCCTGCCGGGAAAGCAGCGTGACCACATCCAAAAGCCGGCTATATACGAAAGGCTCTCCGCCCGTCAGGGTAACCTTAGTTACATGGTTTCTCTTTAACTGCGGGAGAATATTCTTTTCTATCTTTTCAAATTCAATCTCGCCTCCACTGCCCTCTGCATTCACAAAACAATGCTCGCAATGCAAATTGCAGCGTTCCGTTAACTGTATCAAACATTTCTTTTCAGGATATTTTGCTACTGTCCTGAAATAACAGGCTGCGCAATATTCATGATTATATATTTTCACTCCATCCATACATAATTTCCTTATCTAAAAAAACTGCCATCAAATATCTAATTTCCCTACCATTTCTGTCAACTCCTCATAGGGTGGAATCTTATCCGCATTTGCAAAAATGTAATAGAAATCTTTTGAGATTTTAGCCTTCCGATTTTCTTTCCTAAAAATATCGCATAAACGTAGCGTTTGGTCGGCAAATCTGATAAACGTTTCATGGGGATTTAATTCCTTTGTCTTAACAGAAGACTTTATTACTACCACGTCCGTAAGTCCATATTCCTTAAATATGTTCTGTGATTTTATATCCGGCCTTGCATAATTATTATCTTTTGTTTCTGCCTTGGAAACCGTATCTTCGCAAAACCTGGGAACTACATCTTTTGCCTGGAAATTCTGCTTGCACATTTTAAGGAAATTATCATATTCCACAAAGGATTTCCATAAGGTTTTCTTATGTTTTCTTGAGAAAAATTCTGTAAATTCCGAATCTATTTTATCTGATTTTAAATTCTTCATTTGTTTATTTTCAATATAAATCCGCTTAAACAACGAATTCAAATCATCATCACATGTCTGCCGAAAAATAAATCCAAGTTTCTGAAGCTTTTTACAAATATCACTTGATAAAGAATTATGCTTTCCTTCCTCAAAATAAGTGCCATAACCTATGACATACAGCAGGAAATCATCTTCCACATTTTTATCTTTACTGCTGCCCTTCTTATAATATTCACATTGCCGGCAGTCAAACGTTAACTTCTCCTTGCCAAATTCCTTGTTATTAATTCTACAGCACAAATATTTTGCAGAATCCCGGAGAAGTTCACATTGCAGGTAATGTGAATAATACAATACCTTAGGATGCGTATACACCCAGAGATATTCATGATTCCTTGCTTCAATTGTACCATCTATAATGCTTAAAGCTTTTTTATCATAACCCAGTATATATTCGCAGGGTTTATTTCCACAAAATCCCCCTTGCTGCTCAGTGTATATTTTTCTCCCCCATTTGACGGTTCCTGTAAACTCGCTCCCATACAGCTTGCAGGATTCCTCAATCTGCACTGTTCCGCTGCGAATATCTCCCTGGATTTGTATTTCATCCTCAAGCTTTGTCGAACACGTCCCCTGTGCAATAGCGGCATTGCAATCTATCCCCTTAATATTCTTCTCATCTGTCTCATTCAAACCATCTATTATCAGTTTTCCCGAAATAGATTCTGCGGTAAAACATTCAATATGTAACTGCGTCCCTTTAAGCCAGATGCCATCAAGATTAGCTTTATCTGCTTTCTTATTCTCAAAAACTTCAACCGGAATGAGTGAAAAGGAACTAAGCAGACGCTGGTAATCTATATTGAAATTATCTATCCCTGACATATAGGCATCCCTGACAATATAATCCAATCCATCCACGTCAATAGCAGAAGAATTCAGCATTGAGATAATGCAGTTTTTAATGGACTTTTCAAAATCACTTTCCTTATAGACACATCCGGTAATCATACGGACAATGAAAACAAAATCCTCATCTGTAATGTCTTCGACATCAAATTGTTTTGCTATTTTCCTTATCGCTTCTTTGTACTTTGTGATGACACTATAAGAACTCATCTTCTCATGAGGAGCACCAACTCCATTATACTGGAAGGATTTCTTATCATCCTTTAAAAAATCTGATTCGAATCTGGCATCATTTTGACATTCCTGCAACAGGCAGTAATCCAATTCCGCAATGATATTGCCCGATTTCAATTTGAAAGCATCTCTTGTTTTAATCTTCTGCTTACGCAGCACATACATATTTTCCAATGTATGGGAAAATGGCGCGTGCGCGCAGTCATGCAACAAGCAGGAAAGGGAAAATAGCAGTTCCTGTTTATTCCACCATGCATCAGACAATATCTCTTTTTCAGATTCTGATAATACTTGTTGGGAATTCTGGCGAAAATATGTAAAAGCCTGTTTTCCAAGCCAATAAACACCTAAAGAGTGTATAAATCTGTCATGCCGCGCTGCTGGGTAAAGTGAACGCATACTTGTCTGCTCAATAAATTTTAATCTCTGAAACTGCTCCGTGTCAATAATATTTGACACAATTACGTTTGGTATATCAATATAGCCATGTATTGTATCTTTGAACTTCTTTGTTCTCCCCTCGTACACATTCTCCCTCCTTTTATTCTAATGATGCTGCAAACTCTTCTCTGGCAGCCTCCAATATCTCCTGAATCTCCGGTGCGTATACAGAATTAAGTTTTTTAAGCGTTTCCTCCTTCACCTGTTTTACGCAGACTATTTTATCAATTCCTTTGATATAATGGTCATCCGCCTCAAAAAAACTCTCTATGTCTGAATCATCTACCTGAAACTGCACATATTTATAACTGTTGCCGATTTCATCATCACCTGTAATCTTATCATATAATATGTTGCAAAAATTTCTCAATGCGCTGATTTCCAAAAAAGGCTGATAACTCTTTTTTGCACAGAAAGCATTATTAATTATAATTTTAGGACCCATACATACGCTCATCTCTTTACACTCCTTCTTTCGTCATTTTCGTCATTATATCAAAAAAATTTAAGGCTGTGAAGCCTTTCTAATTATATTGTAATTATTCTGAGCACAAAATATTCTGATTTTTATTCATTACAAAAGCAAGCTCCCTGCCGAGCCTTTCCGCCTCTTCCTTGGTCCCCCTCACAGAGGCAATCCTGTATTCCCTGCTGCCCTCTTCAGCATATAATCCTGTGAGCTTAAGCACACAATCTTCCGATATCCCCTCCGCCTTGTCTGCGCCTGGCACCAGCTCCGCATAAGCAGCAATCGGCGAACTGCAGCCACCGTCCAGAGCGCGGATAAAACTACGCTCTGCAAGAGCACAAAAAGACGTATCTGAATCAAAAAATCCATCCAGATATCCATAATCTTCTCCCCGTCTCCCCTGGACGGCAATCACCCCCTGCCCCGCTGCCGGAAGCATTTCCTCCACCGAAAAGTAGCGACTGATTCTGTCCGCAAGTCCCAAACGTTTTAAACCTGCGGCTGCCAAGACCAGCCCGCTATACTCACCACCATCCAATTTTGCAAGACGGGTCAGCACATTTCCCCGAACACTTTTTATTTCTATCTCCGGGAACAACCTCCGCAGCTGAATCACACGTCTTGGACTTGACGTTCCCAGCGGGCGCAAGGAATTTATTTTCGTAGTTCCTTTTGGTAATACCAATACGTCCCTGGCATCCTCTCTGGCAGAAACGCCAATAATAGGCAAATCTTCCGGCACTTCCATCGGCACATCCTTTAAGCTGTGAACAGACAGGTCGCTGCGCCCCTCGCGCAGGGAAAGTTCCAATTCTTTAACGAACAGCCCTTTACCGCCAATCTTATCCAATGTCTGATCTAAAATTCTGTCTCCTTTCGTCTTCATGGTCACAAACTGCAGTTCCCTGTCCTCACAGCAACGGCAGATATGCTCTGCCAAAATTTCTGCCTGTATCACGGCCAGGCGGCTTTCCCTGGTTCCAATCCTTATTTTCTGCACAATAGCCACTCCCTGATTTTTGCTGCTGTCTCGGCAACTTTTTTATGGTTTTTGCCCCCCGAGGCGATTCCAATCGTAATATCCCCATCACGCACAATTCCCGGAAAATAGAAATCACATTTCTCCTTATCTGAAGATACATTTACTGGAATTTCCTTATGACGGCACTCCTGAAAAATTGCATAATTTACCTGTTCGTCATCTGTGGCGGCAAGCACGAAGTCTTCCTCCTCAAGTTCACCAGGCTGATATTTGCGGTAGGAAAGCGTGACCTGCCCATATTGCGCCAGATTCTCCGGCTCTTTTCGCTTTCTCGGAATCTGCGCCAAATCCTCCAGCTCTTTTGCAATCTGCGGTGCAATCACACATACATCCGCGCCAAATTCCACAAGTGCCTGCACCCTCCTCGCAGCAATCTTCCCACCGCCAAACACCCGAACATTCTTCCCTTCCATATTGAGAAATATTGGAAAATAATAATTCATTTTGTCCCCCATCGTCTGGCGTCTCCCCTACTGAAAGGCCCGTTTCATACTCTCATAATGAAGGAAAATCCCCTCTGCGGCAAGTTCCTCAATTTTTTCTCTGTCTGCTATCATAAATCCGGCTGCTTCCGCCTCCTGCAAATGTACATCTTCTTCCTTAAAGTCAACGACAAAACGGTAGACGTCCACAAAATAATTGTCTCCCTCATCAGGATTATCCCTCCGGTAAGTGAAGAGATAGCCATCCTCACAGCCTGATACATCAATTCCAGTCTCCTCTAAAACTTCCCGGTTGACCGCCTCCCTGGAATCCTCCCCAGCCATAGCAGCGCCCCCGGAAACTTCCCACCATCCGGGCGCCCAGGCTTTCGTCTCTACCCTTTTGGTGATAAGGAATCTGCCATCTGGGCGCATAAGTACGCCCAACACGGTAAGGTGGTAATCTCCCTCCTTCATCGTCCAGTCATTGCGTTTCATCGTCCGTCCAGTCCTCTGTTTCTTACTGTCATAAATATCCCATAATTCCATCGTCATTCTGTCCTTCCTATAACTTGTTTCTCTCCTAAGTTCCTATGTTTTTCCATCCTGATTCTCTGTATGTTTCCCATATACCTGCTCCATAATTTCCACTGTCTTTCGCAGCATCTCCGGCTCCGCTTCGTCCCGCAGTTCAAACAGCAGTTTATCGACCACTTTCGCCGCTGCAACTTTAAGCTGCTGCTGCAGTTTTTCTTTCTCAGCCCCAGAAAGACACAATTCCCCAAACGGCTTTTCCATCCTCCACACCAGTTCTTCTGCAGTCTCCATACCTATTTGCTGAATTCTGGGTACCATGTCACTGCATTCCTGCCAGACCATAAACTTATGTATTTCCTCTTTGAGAATTTCCTCTGCCTGCCGACATTGATTACGCATTTCCTGCGACTGTGTCTGGATGGGCAGGCTGTCCATATCATAATACTCCACATTTTCCATTTCGGCAATGGAAGTTTCCATATCCCGCGGCACCGCTAAGTCCACATAAATCTGCTGCCTGGCAGAAATTTTCCCGTTATCGCCGCCCGCAAAACACTTCTGCAGCATTTCTCTGGCAATCGTCACATTGGGACTTGCTGTCGCAGAGACAACCAAATCACATGCTGGAATATACTGGTAACGCTCTCCATAGTCAATCCTTTTCGCGCCCTGAGGAATCTGCACCATGCCGCTCTTGTATTGGCGGATGGTAACAGTAACATCTGCCCCCTCCTCCATCAACGCCTGTGCCGTAAGTCTCCCCATTTCACCATTTCCTATCACCAGACATTTTTTCCCTGTGAGCACATTTCCCCGCCTTTTGAGGAAATCCAATGCCTGATGCGCCGCTGAGAAATTCGCCTTGTCCATTGTCACGCGCGATTTTACCTGTTTGCCTGCAGTAACTGCCATGCGAAACAATACCTCCAAAATCCTGTCCGTACATTCCTGCTGTCTAGCAAACATTAACGCTTCGCCCACCTGAGTTAAAATCTGGTCCTCCCCTACAATCTGTGATTTCATCCCCGCACTCAGGTAAAACAAATGATTCACTGCCTGCTCATTCTCACGCCAAATCAGATAATTCCGGTATTCCTGCACAGATAACTTTTTCAGACCGCACAAAAGTTCCGGCAGCGCAAGCTGCGCTTCCTCCCTGAGGCTCAGCCACAATTCCATGCGGTTACAGGTGGAAATCAGCACACAGCCGCGTATTTCCTTCTTCTTCTTTAACTGTTCCATGGCCTCAGCCATACCATTTCTTGTAAAGGAAAAACGCTGCCTGACTGTAATGGCAGCGCTGGTAAAGTCTATTCCTATCATTTTCAGATTCATAGCTGTTACTCCAATATTATTTATATAGTAATCTTCCTTTATTGAATTGTACGGACTTATGCTTGACCGTTTCATATTCATAGTAATATATCCATATTCAATCTGTGCATAAAATATAATATCGGTCATTCAAAAATTTTACACACTTACAAATAAAGTATAACAAACTGATATGAGAAAAACAATGAACTTTTTATTTGTTTCCCCATTTTTTATAACAGCCGATATTATAGTACCAAAAGGTCTTGCCGCCTATGGCAGCATAGACATCTTGCACAAAAAGCGTCTGGAAAGCTAGCTTTCCATAGCGCTTTTATGTGCAAAGTGTTACCATCATTTTATGATGGTAACCTTTTGGTACTATGCATTACAAAATGGGGAAACTTTTTAATTCTTTCTTCTCTTCATCTAAATTAGCGCTTTCTCTATTTTCTTATTCAAACTTTCTGCATCTTTGTCATACGAATATACACCAAATTTGTTCTGCTTTTCAAACCGCTTCAAATATACGTTCTTACATCAAGCGTAAAAATACCAGCCACCGTCTATAATCTTAATGACTGGTATATAAGTACAAAATTAAATTTCTACTGTACATCTTACCCTATTTTATATTACTCCATCCAGCAACATTGATTTAACTATTTTAACTTATTCTATTCCTTCCAATTTTACTGTTCACAATGAGCCAATTTTGTATTTGGGGAAATATCCTCTAACAGATTATTGATTCGTTTAACAGTTTTTCTATCTTCAAACTGCCAATATACATAATCAGCAAACCCTTTATCTGTAAATGTTAAATCATTCATTTGTCTGTCCCTGCTGTTTCAGCCAATTTAATACTTTTTGTGTAGGTTTCCAATTATCAGATTCCATTGCCCGCAATTCTTCCATACTAAAAGATATGGTTTTCCCTTCTTCTAACTGCTGAAAACTTCTATCCAACATCGCCAGATATTCCTCATTCCTTTTTGCTTTTGCTATTTCGTTATACTCTTTTTCAGATATGATTACTACATTTTCGTTTTTCGGTCTTGACACAATAAGCGTTTCACCACTGATTACTTTATTGCACCATTCCTTAAAATTTTCACGCACATCCATGCTCTTTACAGCTAACATAATATCACCTCATAATTTCGTATGGTTTTCCGTACTTTTATTATATTAGGTTATATGTGTACGTCAAATTATTTTATGTTGGAAACTTCAAAGGAATTGAAAACAGGGCTGTCGCACCAAGTGAACAGCCCCTTTGAGAAACATCAAACTTTACTTCTCATTTACTATCTTTCTATATTATCTCCAAATTAATTTTTAAAGTCAACTACTATTAAAAAGGGAAAACTCTAACAAATCCACAGTTCAGAATGCAATGAACTACCACGCAGAAATAGCAAAAGCCCTGAATATTCAAGGCTTTTGCTTAAAGCTGCTGACGGGAATCGGACACGCTAGCAACCCTCGATATTCCTTGAAAAATCAACATTTCTCAGCTTTTTCTATGATTACTTTTGATTACTTTGGTAATCAGGCTTTCTTAAATTCTGGAATTGAACTGATAATACGACTTTTTTGTTCAATATTCTTACGATTTCTGTGGTAATGAGTTTCTGTACAATTTATATCTGTATGCCCCATCTGCTCCATGATTAACCGGTTATCTACATTGTAATCAAGTAATATTGACCCATACGTTTTGCGAATTTTATGAGGAGATTTTCTATATATACCCAACTTCTTACAATTGCGTTCTTGTCTTCTCCTTATGCAATTTGTAGTCATCCGTTTCCCATTACTATCTGTAAACACATATTCTCCAAATGGGTTTAAAATTTTTATTTTAGAACACAACCACATATAATCCTCTGGTATAACCACCGTTCTAACTCCAGCTTCACTCTTGGGAAATTCTTTCACTGAGTATACATATTTTCCATCTTCCCCTAAATATCGCGTCTCTGTCCTCCTAATCTTAATCGTATTTCCGTCAAAGGCATTATGTTTTAATGCTACAAGCTCACCAACACGAATCCCTGTTGCAAACATCAAGAGAATCCCAATGTTTTTGGTATCAAGGTTTTCCTTAAGGTATTTAACCATCGTCTGCATTTCTTTTTCATTGAAAACCTCCTCATAATCCTCTTTTATTCGCTTTCTAAAGTCTGTTTCCGATGTATCTAAATCCTGTAACATCTCTTCCACATTAAAAGTAATCAATTTCCTCTTCTTTGCTCTTTTTAAGAACCCTCTGGTAACGGTTTTCAGGTTGGAAAAAGCCTTTGATGTGAGATTATGTAACGGAATCTGTTCTTCTAAAAAACTGCCAATATCATCTGCGCTGACATTTTTTATTCTTTTATTACCAAATTCCTTATAGTGGCGTTCAAAAGTCTGTTTATTTCTCAAATGTGTTGCATTAGAAATTTTTCTCAGTGTCAGTCTCCTGTTGTTCCATTCGTCAAACACTTCACGAATAATAGGATTTTCCAATTCCGTTCTCCAATATCCTACCACATCATCTTCAATAGCCTTTTTAGTTGTCCTTTTCTTTAAAGTTCTCCCTTTCTCCCCATCTGGCAGATATGTATACCACTTACCATCCTTCCCTTGCCAGATTTTATACGGATGTTTCTTTAACAATTCTTCCTTTTTCATAGTCTCAA
>CAJUHY010000023.1 GCA_910585895.1 uncultured Lachnospiraceae bacterium | reverse complement strand
TGAATCTTTCAAGGTTATTCCACTGTTCAATTATCAAGGTCGCTTGCTGTCGTTTTCTGCGACAGCTTGTATATCTTATCACAACTGCGCTTGCCTGTCAAGCACTTTTTCATAAAAAAACAATTTTATTTTGAAAAGCTGGAACGGAGAAAGAGGGATTCGAACCCTCGCGCCGGTTACCCGACCTATACCCTTAGCAGGGGCACCTCTTCGGCCTCTTGAGTATTTCTCCGAACTGACATTTTCTTATAAAATTGTCGCTGCGCTGTAGCGCATAAACAATATTACTAAATAAAAACTTCTTTGTCAATACTTTTCTGCATTTTTTTATTTTTTAAAATTTCAACCTTAACAGCATCTCTAAACAATACGCCTTATACGGCCGATATATAATAAAATAGGTAAACAATAATTTTACCAGCACTTACAATACGGTAAACGGAATTACCGTCAAAGCGGCAGGATATAACCTACAATGATTACAGCGCCTGCATCAAGGAGGATGAGCATTATGAAAATTGGTGGAAGCAATTCCGACAAAAAAATGACACATATCAAAGACTTAAATGGCAACACAGTCGCCACCATCAGCGTTTCTTCCCCTAAGAAAGGAAAGAAAAAGCGTCTGCAGTATAGTTTCAAGTCAATTTCCAACCAGATAATGATGGCCAAAACGCCAAATATTGCTAAAATGGTAGCGACAAAAGCACGTGGAAAAGTAGCGATGCTCCAGCGAAACATTGACAATGATGATTATGATGAAACAGAACTTCGCCATGCCATTACCCATGCCAAGAAGATGCTGCGGATTGCTAAGAAGAAAATGCATCACTTAGAAGAAGAACAGGAGGCAAAAAAGAATCCCAGCACTCCCATTGAAGAAGATGGCAATGGTGTTCCTGATTTGCCAGATGAAGAGGAAAAGGAACAAGAGCAAAAAGAACTGGAATTAGACCAGATGATGCAGGAGTATCAGGATGTCGTGAATGAATTTATGACGGAAGCCATGAACGAGATGATGAACCAATTAATGGAAACCATGAATCTCGAAGAATTGGCAGACGAGTTCATGGGCGAGACTACAGTGGAGGATTTAGAACCGGAAGACCTTGAACGTCTGAAGAAAAAGCATCGTTCGGATGAACTTAGGGAAATCATGGAAGCCGACATGAAATATTTAAAAGCCATGATTAATAAATTAGAAAGGGAACGTCAGGAACTATCTACGCAGAGTTTCTCTACACCAGCTGTTACCCTGGAAATTTCCGGCGTACAGATGCCTGTACAGGCAATGGAAGCCCCTGTCACACCGGAGGGTGAGGTAATCGATGTTTCCTTATAATTATTAGCATAAAGCTGCCGATGGACGCGTGTGCGTTTCCATCGGCATTTTCATGTTATCTTTTATATTTTTCCGCAGCCGTCTCATATAAGTTATTTCCCTTGCTGTCAATCACTACAATTACCGGAAAATCCTGCACCTCCAATTTCAAGACTGCCTCCGCACCCAGGTCACCATAACAGACCAGTTCCGAAGATTTGATGCATTTGGATAATAACGCCCCTGCACCGCCCACTGCTGCAAAATAAACTGCCCGATTGCGTACAATTGCTTCTATGACTTCCTGCGTCCGTTTACCTTTGCCAATCATAGCTTTCTGCCCTAAATCCAAGAGTCTGGGCGCATACTTATCCATGCGGCTTGCTGTGGTAGGTCCTGCCGAACCGATAGGCTTTCCTTCCCTTGCCGGGGAAGGCCCCATGTAGTAAATAGCAGAATTCTCTATCGGGAAAGGCAGACTGTCCCCACAATCCAAAACCTCCATAAATCGTTTATGGGCTGCATCCCTTGCAACATACAATGTCCCTGATATATATACATAATCCCCCGCATGAAGGTCCTCTGTAACCTCAGCGGTAATCGGTGTTTTAATGTGCTTATCCATTAATCGCTCTCCTCCCCATCAGATTTCCCGTACAACATGGCGGTTTACATGGCAACAGATATTTACGGCGACAGGAAGTCCCGCAATATGGGTCGGATAAGTATTGATGTTGACAGCAAGCGCCGTGGTAGTTCCACCCAGCCCTCCCGGTCCAATGCCAAGTCCGTTAATTTTACCGAGCATCTCATTCTCCAACTCACACACATACGGAATCTGCGAACGCTCATCTACCGGACGGACCAGCGCCTGTTTGGCAAGCAATGCACATTTTTCAAAGGTGCCGCCAATTCCCACGCCTACAACCATCGGCGGACATGCATTGGGTCCGGCATCCTTTACCGCTGTCAATATCGCCTGTTTAACGCCTTCTATCCCATCCGCCGGTTTCAGCATAAAGATACGGCTCATATTCTCACTGCCAAAACCCTTTGGAGCCAACGTAAGCCTGACCTTGTCTCCCGCCACAATAGAATAGTGGATAACTGCCGGCGTATTATCCTTGGTATTCTTACGAAGAATCGGGTCACCCACCACTGATTTACGCAAAAATCCCTGTACATAACCTTGACGGACGCCTTCATTGACAGCCTCTTCCAACAAAGTTCCCTGCAGATGCACTTCCTGCCCAATTTCCACAAAAACTACCGCCATACCAGTATCCTGACAAACCGGAATCATTTCCTCACCGGCAATAGCAAGATTCTCCTGCAGCTGCTCTAATATTTTCTTCCCTAAAGGAGCAGCTTCTGTATCCGCTGCGCCCCTGAGGGCCTTCTCCATATCAGGGGACAAATAGTGATTTGCCTCTATGCACATTTCACATATATTTTTTGTAATCTCCTCTGTTGCTATGGTACGAATCATACCATCCTCCTTCTATGTAATAACAAAAATGACTTCCTAATTCATTATCCTATCTGCCCATCTCTTGGCTGCGCCTGAAAATCACTATCCCAAAACACGCAGTTCCTGCCGCTCTCTTTTGCGTGGTAAAGCGCATGGTCCGCCGCTTGTAGAGATTTTTCAAAATCGCCGTTGTATTGTACCACGCCCGCAGAAATATGGAACTCCAATGGGCTCTCCTTTGATGAGGCTATCTTCTTGCGCAATTCTTCTGCCCATAAGTATGCCTCCTTTGCCGGATACCCCGGTAAAATAATCACAAATTCCTCGCCGCCAAAACGGATAGCCGTTCCGTGCTCTGGAATCTCCTGCATCAAAGTAATTCCTAAAAAGTGCAGTACCTGGTCCCCGGCATAATGTCCATAGGTATCATTCACTGTCTTAAAAAAATCTATATCAAGCAGCAACAGCGAAATCTGTTCTTCATCGCTGATAATACGGTTATCCTCAATCAGCTGATTCATCCTATGGCGGTTATAAACCGTCGTCAATGGGTCTGTAATCAATGCCAGCTGAAGTTGGCGGGCAGTCAGGTACCGTTCAAACTCACCCAGGTTAAGAATACAGTGAACAAACATAATCCCCACAAAACACGGCACATTCAAGGATATAATCACATCAAGGTTTTCATAATGATTCACCTGATGCGATATCAAAATCTCTGCAAAAAAGACCCCATAACCCATCAGCCCAAAACACGGCCTTGCACTCAGACAGCAAATCAGAAAAATAAAGTTCATGATGGTAGCTCCCTCACTGAAATGCGTCTTAATCTCAAGGTGGTATACCGACCAAATGGTGGCGAAAACAATCAGATTGAGAAACAGATAGTTAAGGAAAGTCTTTGTCTTATAGCTTTTTGCCCTAGGTTCCAGCAGGATATAAAAAGCCAGCGGAATCAATATAAAAGTTCGGGGCAGCAAGGTAGGCATAATAGTGTTCCCATTTAACTGATAATCCGATACAAGGTAACTAAGTGATGCAAAGCCGGACAAAATAAGGATAAGCTTTACGAAAAACTGATAGTAATCGCACTTTTTCTGATAAAAATCGTGTTTCTCCTGATAACCCATACCTTTATATATATGAAACAACTCCAGAATATGCAAAACATTGTAATTCTTCACGGTTACGCCCTCTTTTCTATGCCTCAGTCTCTTTGAGCCCATATACTTTACTGGAAACATCGGAAAGTAAGGTGCTATTAGTCCGTTGTTTATTATATAAAGGTTTACCGTTGATGTCAAGAAAGTGATTATTGATTCCAATATCCCACTGCTGCTCTTCTTGCCAGATACCTTGACAAATGGAACGTTCGTACACCCATATGTTCCGTATCCTCCAGAACATGGTGCAAAGTCTTATTCAGCAGACATCGTCTGCAGCCAGCCTGCGCCCCGCCCTCTCTGTTTCCATAAAACCAGTCTCCTGGAGAGGTATAATAATCGTATTTTTTAACGTAATTCCTTGCCCCTTGTCCGCAGCCCTGATGCTCAAACCTGTAACGGCTTAAAGCTGGCACGGTATCGACAGATAACCCCGCCAAATACTGCAAATCGTCAAAGCTGATGTCTTCTCCCATCTGTGCAATATTGTATTCTGCAACCAGAACATCTGCCCTCCCAAAAGAAAATACCAGATAGAATACTGCCACAACCGCCACGCAATAACGGAACAGTTTAAATTTCCGCTTTACCACTGTAAGCGCCACGCCAGCCAACAGCACCGCCAGCATGGCAAGGAACCACAGCACCAGCACCCTGAGGAAACTCAGATGATAGGTGCGGATGTACAAAATCATGCGAAACGCACTGGATGCCAGCATAATATAAGTACAGCCGGAACAGAGAAGCAGAAGCAGCTTTAAAACACGGTTCACGTCAAACACCGCCATACTGACCCCCACCAGAATTAAGTTGAACAGGCAGATAAACAACAACTGAAAAAATCCCTGATGTGCATACTCTGCATAAGTATAGGCTTCCGGCAGCAGCATACCTCCAGTAAACAAAAACAATACCTGTATCCCGCAAAAGATTACATAAATAACAGTTACCATGGATATAAACGTAATTGCCGTCAAGGGATTTTTCTTTGTCCCTCCATTCTTATGTTGCGGCATATTGTTCAGCGACAATGCCGAAAGGAAGCTGTAAATGCCGAAAAATCCTAATATCATCAGCAACATCACCAGAAACACATTTGGAGAAAATATAACCTGGCCAAACAGTCTGTGGCTCGCTTTGCCAATTACCTGAGAAAATATCTGGTCTGCACTGCTCAAAAGCTCCACTATGACAAGAAGCATCGGCAGCCCAATTAAAATGCCCAACAGGACATACTTTACTTCCTGCCTTTTCTTTCCCTCTTTTTTGTACTTTTTCCTATAATTCATCCAATGGATAAAGGGCGCTGCCAGTTCGGGTATCATATTCAGATACAGAAACAGCAGGTTTAACAAATACTGCCCAAAATTCCATTCTTTATCATCGTACATCTGACGCACCATAAACACGGTTATCATCAGCAAAATTCCCACCGTATTGAAAAAGATTACAAATACATTAGCCGTAAGTACCGTACTGATTCCCAAAAGCAGACAAGTCACTATATACAGCCAGTTAGACTTCTTCCAGGGGATCTCGTTTTTTTTGAGGAATAGCCAGCAGACAAGCAACGTAGCCGCCGTAATCATGGGAAATGTGAGGCCAATATAATTCCGGTAAAAGGCAGTGGCAAAACAGATACTGTAAATGAGCGCTATCCCCAAAAAATAAGGTGCATTCTCGCGCATACCATTCCTCGGTCCATGCCCCTCTCCCTTACAACTCTCCCCATTGTAGATTTCCAAATTACCGCTCTCCATGCTGCTCATCCTCCTTCCACTCTAAAATCTCACCGGGCTGGCACTCCAATGCCCGGCAAATTTTATCCAATGTAGCAACCTTGATGGCCTTTGCCTTGCCATTCTTTAAAATTGAAACATTCGCCATGGTAACGCCGACACGCTCCGAAAGCTCGGTAACGCTCATCTTCCGCTTTGCCAGCATTACATCGATATTTATGATAATCGCCATAAACTCCTCCTTAGGTTATTTTAATATTTTGTCTGCTCTAGGAAACCTAAGGCATCCTCCCAGCTTCGCTGGGTCCCTCCTTAGGTTATATTGTAAGTTCATTTTCCTGCTGGATTTCTGCCGCCTTCAGCACTAAATGAGACAGAGATGCCGCTGTCACCGCCACCACAACTCCTGCAAAATCCACAAGCAGGGAAGCAAGCAAAATAGCGGGGTGATTCATACTGAGGAAAAACATTACCAGATTAGCAAGGAAAAAATACACGCTGTCCAGCAATGCAAGCATACAAATCCGCTTAAGGTAACAGGCATTTTCAATGGAAAAAGAATTATCCCGGGCAATCTCAGCTGTAATTTTCCATCCATTGAACAGCACAAGATAACAGGGAATTGCTGATATCCATAAAACTGCCAGCCAGGGATAATAACAATGGGCAAGCTCTGGATTCGCCGCCGCCAAATCTTTCCCAAACATGGGTATCAATCCGGCATATACTATCATTCCGCAGACAGCAATGCCAACAATGATGCCCCTGAGCCATTTGCTTAAACTTTTCTGTGTCATAATATTACCTCCTGTCTATTATCTGTACAAGGTACGTAGTGTTGTACACGTTTTCTTTCTCTGTATTATATGCTCTCAAACGCAAAAAGTCAATATACATTTATCGAATTACGATAAATATATATTGACTAATAATCAATCCTCTATGTTTATTACTCTGCCATGAACCCTGCGCCAGATAAAAGTTCGCGTGCTTTCTGCGCATTCTGCTCGCCCTGCACCTTCGCACAGCCCCCGGTCACTTTCGCCGATTGCCCATAAATCTCCTGCATCTGCTTTTGCTGCATAAACACCCCGGAAGTTGGCTTTTCAATAATTCCGCCAATTTTTGCACCGCGTTCTCTGCCCCTTTCATCGATTACGGTCAGTTCCAATTCCTGATATTTTTCCACCCATTTTGCAATCTGACTTTTGCCTGGCGCGTTGCCATTACTGTCCATAAAGGAAGCAAACGCTTCCTTGCCCAAAAATAAAAAGGGGGTGTTGCCCAAAACCATCTCTTTTTGCGCTGACTGCCATGCCAGAGGGTAACTTTCAAAATCAATCCCTGTCAATGCCATTTCCAACGTATATTCCTGCATGCGTATCGTCACGCTGCTGGATAGCAATGGCGTAAACTGGTACAACCCCTCTATTTTCCCTATCTCTCTGACGACATCTTCAGTAAGCTCGCTCTGCGACTGAAGGACGATATCATACGTTTCCTGCTGCCGAAACCAGTAACCAGCTGCCTGTGCGCTCCAGAAAATGACCGCACAACTGATGGCAAGGAATACAATATCTTTATAAATATTACGTTTTCTCATGTGCGTCCCATCCTTTGATAATGTTTCATTCTCAAATACAGCCAGACAATCACCAATAACAGCGCCGAAATTACAAAAAATATAATTGTAATCCACCACTGATTGCTCTTCGGCTTCTGCTCTTCTATGGTAAGTTCTACTGATTCCGCCTGCTGGATAGTGGTATGAAGCTCCATTTTCTGCTCTGTTACCTCCCCCTGTTCATTTTCATAAGACAAGATTACCATTCCTGAAGTATCGCCATATTTTTCGCCGCCCTCGTCAGATATATTTCCCTCTTCGTCCATATTCAGCGTTCCCACAAATACTTTCTGCTCTCCGTCCGCCGAGTTCCCCCCTTCAATATTGCCCAGAAAGACTTCTGCCTGCGGAAACAGTCCTTTGGCTTCCAACCGTACAGTTACATTGTAGATGGTAGAAAGCCCTGTATTCTGTACCTGGAAATTCAAAAACTCTGTATCCGTAGCATAAACCTGTTCTGGAAAAGAGAGATTGGCAATCCCCGCCTGCTGCGGCTGACGGACAAGAAGTTTGACCTCCTCCGTTGTAGTGTAACTGCCGCCCTTTGTATCCTCATACTCAATCTGAAATTGTACCGCTATCGGCTCCACAGAAGCTTTCTTGGCTACAGTCAGGTTCTGGGTAAGCTCCATGGTCTTTTTAGGCAGCGTTTTCTCAAAATACCAGGCATTTTTCTCAAATATAATATCTTTACTCTCAGAAAGCAGTGTTATTTTTATATTCTCCACGCTATCACGGCTGCTGCAGTTTTGTACTGAAACATTCCAGACGGCGCTGCTTCCTGCTTCCAGCGCATTTCCCTGCAGGCTGTTCTGGCTAATCATCAGGCGCGGCTGGCTGGTCTTTTCCTCCGCTGATGGCTGGACCGATTCTGGCATATCCCCTCCCACAGGCTGCAGCCCCTCATCACCGGACATATCCTCGCCACCAGACAAATCCTCGCCGCCGTCCGCCTCCTCCCCATTACTGGAAATGACGTCAGAAGCAGAACCCTCTCCTCCTATCCTTGGCGTTCCATCTGTGATTTCCACATAGATTGTAAATTCCTGGCGAATGAGGCTTCCCTCCGCCTTTCCTTCTGCCCACAGATGCAGCGGATACTGCCCGTTTATCCTGTCCTTTTTCAGCTTGAGACGGCATTTGTAAAGATATACCCCTTCCTCGGACCGTTTCACCTGTTTGCGGTAATTTTTAAAATAAAAAGGGCTGTTTTGCCCACTTTCAAAATTTATACCTACAGTGATACGGTTTTTGTCCAGCTTCGTGTCCGACACAAAGGGAACTACCAGCGTCATCTCATTTTTCGTGACAGAGGGTTCGTAGCCTTTAGCAAAAGGCGCATCCATCCCCTGATATTTACGGCTGCTGTCAATGGAAATGCGGCTGTCGTCTGAAAGCGTCTCATCCTGCGCATAGATTCCCAGAGGACAAGACAAAAAGAGCAATACTGACAGCAGCGTCAGACAGCGGCTAAGTGCCCCTTTTACTTTTTTTCTTTTCATAATTCTCGCATCCTCCCTCCATCCATTTCATAGACCTTGTCGCATAAAATTCGGATATCCTCACTGTTGTGGCTGGCAAGGATAATCGTCTTACCCTGTTTCTTTAAATCTAACAAAAGGCTGCGGATATCCGCTACGCCATGTTTATCCAGACCATTAAACGGCTCATCCAAAATAAGAAATTCCGGGTCTTCCATAATCGCCTGGGCGATGCCCAGACGCTGGCGCATCCCCAGCGAATACTTGGACACAGATTTCTTAAGCGCAGGGTCAAGCCCTGCTTTACGGATGGCGTTCTCAATATCTTTTCTGGCAATAATTCCCCGCAGTCCCGCCAGAATTTCCAGATTACGCACACCCGTGAGGTTTGTGAGGAATCCCGGCGTTTCTATAATCACGCCAAGGCTTTCCGGAAAATCTACCTCCTTGCCAACTACTTTGCCGTTTACACGGATACTGCCCTCCGTCACCGGAAGAAAACCACAGATGCATTTCATCAGCACTGTTTTCCCGGAACCGTTGTTACCGGCAAATCCATATACCTTGCCTCGCTCCATGGAAATATTGATATCATACAGCACCGTATCCTCTTTAAACTTTTTCGTCACATGTTTTATTTCTATATATGGCATCATTCGATTCCTTTCTTTAGGAATACTTCTGCAAACTTCTTGCAAAAATATATTCAGACTTCTTTCAGGCGGTTGTACAGCAAAAGCCCATGGAAAAGCATCATCGTAATGGAAAAGACGGCGAGGAATACCCAGATTCCCAAACTGTCCGCGCCCCAGTCCTGTTCGCATTTGACCCACTCTGCAGGATACATAGCATACATATCCGTAAAATAACGCTCTTTTAAGATAATCAGCATGTAATAACAGACGAACGGCAGCCCATATGCCATATAATAATTGCGGAACACAACGGCAAAGATGCCTGAGAATTCTGCAAGAATTCCGCCAACCAGGGCGATGCGCAAAAGAAACTGCACCAATTGCCAGAGACTTTCCCACGGTATTTCTCCCTGAAGTTCCAGAGGATAAATTACCAGGAAACTGCAGAGCAGTCCCAACGCCCCGGCAAGAAAAAACGGCAGAAATCCACCTGCATATATCTGCAGCGTCTTTTTCCTGACATACTCCATCTGACTGATTCTTGTAATATAAAGCCTTAGGAATCCAGAGGATGATTCCTTCACGTATATGGCTCCCATCGGCAGCACGGCAGCAATCGGCAGCAAAAAAAGCGTTATCTGCGTGTCCATCGCTTTCAGATAAAATTTAACAAAGCTTCCCTCAGCAAACGGCAGTTCCATTTTGTTAGACAAAAATCCAATCAGGAGCGCTGCAAAACAGAGCAGCGATGATATCCATAGGCTTTTTTCCTTAAATAGCTCTTTCATAGGTCATAATTCTCCTGTAAATGAGCTGAAATTGTACTGTTTCAGCGTACGTAAAGAAAACAGCGACATTATAAGCAGTATCAGCAGAAAGATGAGGCAGGATTGTCCGACAGACGGCAGGACATCATACCCAAAATCATGCATCCCATAGGTGGCATGGTTCAGAGGACTTATCCAACCGGTAATCCTGCGTATAAAGAACATTTGGTATTCCTCTTTATGCAGGATTTCCGCTAAAACCTGAGGGTCCAGCAGAAATCCAAACAGGCTGTAGCAAAGACCCGCGGCAATACCAGCCTTCTTTCCCAGACTCATCTGAAAAAACAGCATAAAAAAACTTAACGTCAACGCATAACATACAAGCAGCAATACCATTTGCAAACTGCAGCCCCAGGGAGTCGTGCTTTCCATAACCTTCACTGTGGATGGTACAGAAAACTTATCTCCCATGGAAGAATAGGCAAACAGTGCCGCCGTCTTGCTCCAGATATTTCCTGCATACGTCTTCTGCATACACAGCAGGCTGGTAACCAGAAGCACATAAAGAATATAACCTGCCGTCACCAGGAAAATATAAATAAACTGCGCCATAAGCCAACATGCCTTGCGCGTGCGCAGCAGCATATAAGGCGTAAAAGGTGAAAGCTTCGGCAAATCAATAAATAAAAGAATCAGCAGCAAGGAACAGAGTAAGATGGACGTCGCATCCCCAAAAGTCCAGATAAACGGCTCCAGCGCCTGCATAGGCGATTCATAATAATCCGCTACCATCAATGCGCGGTCACTGAGGAAAAAGCATAAAATAAAGGAAAACAGGAATGTGAGAATGATTCTGGGATTTTTGTAAAATCCCAGAAAATTCCATCGTACAATGGCTGCCGTCTGTTTGATATAATCCATTATCTTCACTGTATTTAATACCCTAATTCGCGGTCAATGACCGTACCGTCAATAGCGTTGATTGTCATATAGCTGCTGTTGGAATATTCTCCATTATTTTTATACGAATAATCATCTTCTTCGACGTCAAACGCGCCGAAAAAATCCCACACGGGCACCAACAGTCCGCTGTCATTTTTTGTTGTCGGGTCGTAAATCCTGCTATAACCCAAGACAATTTTTCGTATATGGTACGTCCTGTTTTTCTCATACTTGGTGATATCCGCATTCGATACCTCCATCATCTGCTCATAAATTTTAATGATACTGTCAAAATCCATCAACTTGACATTCTCCGTCTGCATTTGCCCGACCTCATATGGATTATAGATTTCTACCTCTTCAATACCGTCATCACCGACAATAACTTCGCACCGCTCATAACTCCAGGGCTTCAGCGTACTGTCCATATCTTCTAAAGCGCCGCCGTAAGAATCTGTATATGTGATGGGTACGCCGTCTATTTTTCTTGTAAAATGAAACAGGTAGCCTGCCTTTAATATATTATCTTTGGACACTCCGCCCTCTCCATGGTGGAACACGGCGTAATCCCAATTATCCACTTCAAATCCCCAGCCCAGCTTCTGTACCTTTTCTTCAGCAGCTTTCTGAGCTTCTTCCATAGAAATACCCAGCATCCCTTTGATATCATCCTCTGTCAGACTGACTTTGCCGTCTTCTTTATAACCAAGTGTAAAAGAGGTATCCAGCCAATCTGAAAACTCTTGGGGGTCTATGGTGTCTTTCTGGGGATTTTTGGTAATGCTAAACACAATATCCGGGGCCAATCCATACTTGACGGAATAGTCGTAAATTCCCTGCTCTGTCTCCGCCACGCCATAGAAACTATCCTCATCTACTTCTTTTGTCTGCTCTTCTCCCTTTCCGCTCACGTATTCCAGACCAAAAGACGGCTTTACTTCAACGGGACTAATTTTATCCGGCGCTTCCTGCTTACGTTCTTCATTCCTGGCAATCTCCTCATCAATATCAAACTGCGGCTGCCCATTTTCATCCGTGCCAAATTCGTATGGGTCGAGATTCCCTTCTGATTTATATTTCTTTAATATGGCAATCTGATTCTCATAATCTTCCTTCGTCCACTCTTTATAAGAAACGGCGCTGTAGAATTTCGCCCCCTCAAAAAATGCATTTGTCACCGTATCAATCATCTCCTGATTAACTTCCCTTGCTGACACCGCATAAGTATTTATGCTGTTGGCTTCCGGCAAGATTACATCTGCATCCGTTTCTATAACAAGACCGCCGCCCTCATAGGACGCTTTATTTGAATAATGTTCCGGCGCTCCTAACAATTCCCGGAGCGGACTGTCCGTCTCCGGCTCCTCTGCGCTTTCGTATGATTTGATACTATCTGCGCCTTTTTGTTTGACAATCGAGTCTTTCGGCGTCTCCTGGCAGCCGGCAAACATTGCCACACAAAGCCCCGCTGCAATGACTGATATATATTTTTTCCTCATAAACAACCTCCTAAATTTGCCTCACAAAACGTCTGTGGGCTTTCTGTATAGGAATATCATAACAGGTTCTTTTCGGCAAATATTCACTCGCTTGTAAAGGATTCGTAAACATGTTTTCCTTCCATCCAGGAAATCTTTGTCCCCTTCCCTACTTCGCTCACAATCTCCATCCTTCCGTGATGCACCTTTGCAATCTGTTCGCACAACGCCAGGCCCAATCCCATATTGCCGCTCTTTCTGGAACGCGACTTATCCACACGGTAAAATGCTTTGCGTACTTTTTCTACTTCCTCAGGGGGGATCCCACAACCCTCATCCCGCACCCACAGAGAATGTTCCCCTGCTCCCATATAGATATGGCTGCCCGGTTCTGAGGCCATGATACTGTTATTAATCAAATTGATTAAAAAACTGGTCATCAAATCCACATCCAGTTTCATCGTTCTCCCCTGATAACCGTCTTCTACAATCAAAGCTATCTTGCTCTCAGACAATCTGTGGCTGACATTTTCCCGTACGTTATCAAACAATATTTTCAGAGAGACATCACGCAAAACAATGCGGCACTCCGGCTCATATAATTTTGTCAGTTCCATCATTTTCTCAGAGAGCCTTGACAGACGCCCGCTCTCACGGTTGATATAGTTCAACGCCTTCTCTTCCTGCTCTCTGGTAAGTTTCACGCTAAGAAGCGTTTCGGAATAACCCTTGATGGCCGTCAGCGGCGTTTTCAATTCATGAGACATGCTGCCAATCAGCTGACGCTGCGCCTCATTCGTTGCTTCAAGAGGCCGCGTAATCTTTTTAATCAGAAATATAAGAAGCAGCGCCATTGCCAAGGAGACCAGAACAGATATTAAAATTTCCTGCGCGGCAAGACGAAAACTTTCCTGGTAAATATTTGTGATATCCACGACATAAAAAGACAGGTATGACACTTTCTTCCCCTCTTCCCATCTCTTTTCCTCCGAACAAAATACAAGAAGATAAGAACCGTCTATCTTCTCCTGTGCATACATGGAAGGCGTACCCTGTTCTATTTTCACCTTATCCGTATCAAATTCAAAGGAGGTACTATTGTGCAGTTCCTCCCCATTCCGGTAAAGAGCGGAACCCTCCGGCATATTTTTGCGAAAACAATATGTCCTGATATAGTCTTCTGCAAAAGTCTCATAACCCAATTTATACATATCGGACGAGATACCTGAAAGACCCCTGGAAAATACTTTCTCTTCCTGTTTTTTGAGCAGCTCAATTTTTTCCTGCTGACTGACTAAAATTACATAAAACGAAAAAATCTGCGCCAACACAAACAACATGGTCGACGCAGTGAATGCAATCTTCTTTATCATATCCATTACAAAACCTCCATGCGGTAACCAACTCTGGGAACCGTCTTAATCACATCGCCAAAATCCAGTTTCTTTCTGAGATTGCCCACATGGACGTCCACCGTCCTGCTCTCGCCCTCAAAGTCCACACCCCAGAGGATATTCAGCATCTGGTCTCTGGTAAGCACACGGTTACGGTATTTCCAGAACGTAAGCAGACAATTATATTCCATCGGCTGCAGAGAAATCTCTATACCGTTCTTGGTGACTGTGCGGCTCTGCTCATTGATAACTACATCCCGGATACGTATTTCTTCCTCTTTGTCCTTACGAAAACGGTTTAATACTTTGTCGACGCGCACCAACAGTTCAAGCATCTCAAACGGCTTGACGATATAGTCTTCCGCTCCGCTGCGCAGGCCCTTGACCTTACTGGGCAAATCGCCTTTCGCTGTCAGATAAATAACCGGAATATCATATCTTTTGAGCTCCTCCAACAATTCAAATCCGTCCTTGCCAGGCAGCATGATATCCAGCAGCGCTAAATCGTAATCACTATTGTCCATTAAATGGCTGCTGAACTGCTCCCCATCAAAAAACGGTATCGACTCATATCCTGCAATTTCCAGATTCATGCAGATTAAGTCATTGATAGCTGTCTCATCTTCAATTACTAATATTCTTTCCATAAAATGATTCCCCGCTTGGTCTTAATATCTGTAATGATTTTATTATAATAGATGGGTGAATATTTTTGATTAAGGTTTTGTAAACGTTTTGTAAGATTCTATCTTCGCCGCCATCTCATCTGACACCTTGCCCTTAACCTTCTGCAGATAAGCATGGATTTTTTCATCGAAAGGATAACGCGAATCTGTAACGCCCTGCTGCCTGCCGTAAAGCCCAATGAGATACTGCGCACACATATCATAAGCTTCCAGGCTGTAACAGCATTGGCAGTAAGCTATTATTGCCGGAAAATATAATATGATTGTGGAAAGGGATAAAGAAGGTTTTATGACAATAAGCCACAATAGCCATATTTATGATATCCATATCCAGGACGATGCCACATTTACCATCTGGTGGCGGATGTTGCCGGGAAATGCTTTCTTCCGCATCAATGAATACAAATTCTATCGGCGGATTCTGCCGTCTATGGGAATTATTTCATATGAGATTCAGAATGAATACCATGTGCTGTAAGCTTCAGAAAGCAAGAAAAGCAGACCTAATTTAAGAGCATATAAACATCCGATACAGGGCTTCCGATATATATAATAGGATTTTAAGCGTTTTCCGCAACACTATGCCTTACGGAAAGAATGGGCAAAGGATTACGGAGAACAGAAAGGAAAGAAAATGAAAAACAAGAAAAAATGGGAGCAATTAGCAGCGCTGGCATTAAGCGCTGTAATGTTATTTCCGGCACAGGGTGTATATGCTGAAAACCAGAATAATGCCACAACAGAAATTGCAAGGGAGGCGGTATCCGAAACAACGGAAGCAGATTTTATCATTAAGAATGGGGTGCTGACGCAATATAACGGAAATGCAAAACGCGTGATTATTCCTGATGGAGTAACCGAGATTGCTCATGCAGCATTCTATGGAGATGATACTATGGAGTATCTGTATCTGCCTGATTCGGTCACAATCATCCGAGATCAGGCCTTTCGTTTTTGTGATGCACTACAGGAGATTCGTTTTTCAGAGAATCTGACAGAGATGGAGTTCAGCGCCTTTGAGGGCTGCTATGACCTGCGGGAAATTGCTCTGCCGGACTCCCTTACACAGCTGCCGCAGTATGCTTTTCATGCATGTACTGAGCTGCGGTCAGTAAAACTTCCAGCAAACCTTGAGCAAATTGATGTTTCTGCGCTTGCAGACATGAAGAATCTAGATGCCATTGAGATGCCTGATTCCCTGATGTCAGTGGACAGCACGGCATTTGAGGCTACGCCGGCAACTCTGATTGTGTCAGAGGGTTCTGTAGCGGAACAGTTTGCCGTACAATGGGATATGGAATATGTACATAAGGGAACTGCAAGACTTCAGATAGAGAAGACCGGCATGGGCGATGTGGAAATTTCGGACGGTGAAAACATTCTCTCTTCTGACAATACTGTGCGCATAGGGCAGACGGTATACATATCGGCAAGGAAACAGACAGATGCCCTGCAGGTTTTTGCAAATGGCAAAGATTTAGTTTACCCCAGCCTAAGGAACGGCTTAACGCATAATTTGAACAATCCATATTTGATAGATGGTAATTTGATTAATTATCCATATATTATAACTGGCGACACTCTGCTGCAGACTTCTTTTATAAATAAGGCTGCAACGGTAAATGAAGCTCTGAATATTCCGGGCGGCAATCTTGATTTCACATATTCAGATACAGAACCCGTAATATTTCAGGGACGGCAAATGGCGCAGTTTCAGTCTGGATCTGCAAAACTCTCTCTGACTGTAAATAATACGGCTGACCAGTATCTTTCTTTTGATTTTTATAACGGTTACTGGCCGAATCATGTATATTTTAAGATAGATGACACGGTGCATACCATTTCTATGCTATCGGGACAGCAGTCGCCGGTTCCTGTGGTATTTAAAGTTCCGGCAGGAAAACATGTGCTGACATGGGATACAGAAATCAATTACGATTATCTGTCTTGGGGATTCACAGATGTTGATGTGTTTATCGGCAATGTATTTTTTACATCTGACGTAAATATGCTTACCGCCAACAATGTTTTCGCATCCCAGAAAGTGATTGATTTAAAAATCGGAGAATCCGATATGGTTACATATTCAGTAGAACCAGAGATTCTTTCAGAAAAAGCTGCGGAATTTTCCAGCACAAATACCAGTGTAGTTTCTGTGGATCCGACAGGCCGCGTGACAGGGCTGGCAAGAGGAAAGTCCGTAATTAAAGTGGTCGTAGACGATAAAACGGCCTCCGTTCCTGTCTACGTTTCCAAGTATGTGCGAAATGGAGAGTATGAGTACGATGGAAATGTCCTGATGGGATACTTCGGAAGTGAAGCTGTTTTGAAGCTGCCTGAAGATGTGCAGACGATAGGAGAATACGCATTTGCCGGACATAAGGAACTGGGAGAAGTTACCTTGCCGGATATGGTAACGTCCATTGGCGCTTATGCATTTTCAGATTGTATGGGACTGAAAACAATTCATATCCCTACCAGCGTACAAGAAATCGGCAAGCATGCGTTTCCAAAAGACGCCGTACTCTTTTGTGAGGAAGGCTCAGCCGCCTATAATTATGCCCTTGCGAACAACCTGCATTATGAACTGCCGGATGGAACCAGCGGCGTCGGGGAAGCCGTGGAGACGGTGGCTCCGATTATAAATGAAACAGAGATTACACAACATATAGCAAATATTAACAGCAAGGAAATCTACGTACCAAACGATAAGGAAAACACTTATGTTTGTGACGGAAAAAGTATCTACCGCTATCACATTGCTGAAAATCGTTTTGAAGAAGAGCCAATTGTAACCCTCGCAGATTTATCCTATACAACGGCAGTCAGAGGCTCCGTCATCTATATACGGACAAATGGAGAAGCAGCGGACACCTCCCATATCATCGGCTATCATGTCATGAAAGATAAGATTGTTTATGAACAGGACTTCCCTGTATGCATGTATGGGCAGTTTGCAGTGGATGATGAACGGAATTTCTTTTTTACCGATAATGGTACAGATTTATATATTTACGATGAGACGGGAAATAAAACTGGTGAGGAAATAACGAGTAACAGTCCCTTAGTATCAGGATTTGGCACGCATCAGATTTCACAGGTGGACCCATATAACCGGGTGCTTTTATCAACGTACCTGAACACAATGGGACGAGCGGTTCATTACGAAGAAACATACAGCTATTCAGATATTGGTTCCGCTATTGGCTCCCAGTATGCCAAATACCATTTTATCGGATATAAAGCATATCGCAACGGAACGTTCATTTCCACCTCCAATTTTATTAAAAATCCGGAAGCCATCGGATATTCCAAGTGGAGTTTTTTCGACAGAGGGGCATATGCAGTCAATGCTGCCGGACAGATTGTAAAATACAAAAAAGTGCAAAACCGTATACCAGGCATTGATTACGACGTTCTTTATCAGATTTCCGATGTAGACGCATATGGCGGAAAACAGCCGGCAGCATGCAAGGTGGGAGACACTGTTTTTATTGCAAATGATGTGGGTAAAATTTATGCGTATAATGTAGAAAACAGGAAAATGGAAGGATTGTATACGCTGCCGGATTCCAACGTACAGGCTCTGTATGCAGTTAACGAAAACATTTATGTACGGTACACCAGAGCGGAAAAAGAGTATATTGCAAATCTGCAGTGCAGCGCATATAGTGAATCAAAAATAATTCAGAGAAACCAGCACGTTACCCTGACATATGAGAAGGATGACGTATTATCCCGGTATCTGCAATGTGTTGATGATGTGGATTATACAGAAGAGAACAATATTTTTCAATCTCTTCCCCAAAGTACGGCGCCTTATGCGTCAGGGGAACTTTCACAGGCAGTGAGGGCGGCAACCCTGGCAAACCTGAATTATGCCCGCTGGCAGTCCGGACTGAATGAGATTTCCATCTATGATAAATATATGGAACGTTCACAAAAAGGAGCTGTTTTAATGGCTGCAAACCGGGTACTTACCCATGAGCCGAACCAGCCGGCAGATATGGATGATGAATTTTATCAGGAGGGCTGCGCCGGAGTGGGTGCAGATATAGATTATTCCGGAAACATCAGCCAGGGAGATACGATGCCGGAATCTGTGTTTGGGTATTTAAATGATATCAATAATATGTCCGGAGGAATCGGACACCGCCTGAGTTTATTAGATAAAACAGCAGATCGGACCAGTTTTGGATATTGCCAATCTTACGGCGCAATGTCAATGTATTATGCGGACAATCCAGAAAGCCTTGGCAATAATGAGAGCTTTTATGCATGGCCCAGCGCAGGATATTTTCCAACAGAGGCTATCTCGCCCCGCGCAAACTGGCACATTATTACAGATTTTTACAGTGTTGATAACCAGCATGTGGACTTGACATATGAAGGAAAGACCTATACGGTAGACAAAAACGCTCTGTATTATAACAGAAATTACAATGCCTTGTATTTTAATCTTCCAGATGAACTGCAGACAGCGATAAAGAAAAATAATTACGAGTTTAAAGATGACGCCATAGTTGACGTTAAGCTGGCGGGATTGTATGATAAAGACGGAAATCCGATAGAAGTATCTTATCCGGTACATTTTGTGGAAGCAATATCCGAGCCGGATAATGGCAATGGGGAAGGAAATACCGGCGGAAACACCGGCGGAAACACTGACGGAAGCACCGGCGGAAATACTGGCGGAAGCACCGGCGGAAATACTGGCGGAAGCACCGGCGGGAACACCGGCGGAAACGGAAGTATCGGCGGGAACACCGGCGGAAACGGAGGTACTGGCGGGAACGGAAGTATCGGCGGAAATAAAGATAACACTAACCCTGCGAAACAAAAATATATCGACAGCAGGAAGATAAAGACAGAGAACTTAATTGTTGGACAATATATTACCGATAAAAAGAGTTCCGGACAATACCGTATCACAAAGGTAACAAAAACAAGCGGAAAGGTAACTGGCGGCACATTGGAGTTTGTCTCTCCCATAAAGATTTCCTGCAAAAAGATCAGTATTCCGAATGCCATCAAATTATGTGGATTAAATTTTAAAGTGACTGCTGTAAAAGCAAAAGCGTTTACCCGCTGCAAAAAACTTACAACTGTCAAAATAGGAAAAAATGTGTCTTCCATCGGAACGAAAGCTTTTTATGGCTGCAAGAAGCTGGGATTGATAACGATAAAGTCTTCCAATTTAAAAAAAGTAGGGAAAAATGCCTTAAAAGGAATTAAGGCTACGGCAAAAATCAAAGTTCCCAAAAAGGAACTGCAGACATATAAGAAACGTTTTAAAAATAAAGGGCAAGGGAAAAAGGTGAAGATTACCATCTAAAAGAAAAAGAGGGTATTGCTCAATCATCTGTTTGATGATTTTGCAATACCCCTTTTATATAGTATCCTCCAATTATGGATACAGGATTTTATAATCTATCATTGTTTTATTCCAATACGCACCAGGGCTCGCTGCAGCGCAATCTCTGCCCGCGCCACATCAATGTCCGCTGCATGGTTGCGCAGCCGCTCTTCTGCTCGCGCTTTTGCCGCCTCTGCCCGCGCCACATCAATCTCATTTGGCCACTCCGCAACTTCTGCCAAAAATGTGACCTTCTCACCGAGAATCTGTACAAATCCCGCATGAATGGCTGCTTCCTTCTGACCACCGGCTTCCGTAATCGTTACGATTCCAGGCTTCAATACTGTGGTCAGGGGAATATGATGCTTATAGACGCCTAACTCCCCATCTACAGAGTTGAACTCCACCATGGAAGCCTCGCCCTCATAAAAAATACGATCCGGGGTAATAATCTGCAATTGAAAATACTTGTTTTCCTCTGCCATATAAACACCCCCTATTTCATGCGGGCGCGAACTTCATCAATGGACCCTGCATTCAGGAAATGACCTTCGGGAACATCATCATGCTTACCTTCCAGAATCTCCTTAAAGCCGCGAAGCGTCTCTGCTATCGGCACATACTTACCATCCAAACCGGTAAACTGAGTTGCCACAAAGAATGGCTGAGAAAGGAATCTCTGCACCTTTCTTGCCCGGTTTACAACCAGCTTGTCGTCCTCGGACAACTCGTCCATACCAAGGATTGCAATAATATCCTGTAACTCTTTATATCTCTGTAAAATCTCCTGTACGCCACGCGCTACTTCAAAATGCTCCTGTCCTACGACACGCGGGTCAAGAATACGAGAAGTAGAATCCAATGGGTCTACCGCCGGATAAATACCAAGCTCCGCAATAGAACGTGACAAGGTCGTGGTTGCATCCAAATGGGCAAACGTGGTTGCCGGAGCCGGGTCTGTCAAGTCGTCCGCCGGCACATATACGGCCTGTACGGAGGTGATAGAACCGCTCTTCGTGGATGTGATACGCTCCTGGAGCGCACCCATCTCAGTCTGCAGCGTAGGCTGATAACCAACTGCGGACGGCATACGTCCAAGCAGCGCGGACACCTCGGAACCTGCCTGCGTAAAACGGAAAATATTATCAATAAATAAAAGCACATCCTTTCCGCCTTTATCGCGGAAATACTCTGCCATTGTCAGACCTGTCAGACCGACACGCATACGTGCTCCAGGCGGCTCATTCATCTGTCCGAACACCATGCAGGTCTTATCGATAACGCCGGATTCCTTCATTTCATAGTAAAGGTCATTTCCTTCACGTGTTCGCTCACCAACACCGGTAAAAACAGAATATCCCGAATGCTCTGTAGCAATATTATGAATCAACTCCTGAATCAGCACCGTCTTACCTACACCAGCGCCGCCGAATAGACCAATCTTACCACCTTTCTGGTAGGGGCAAAGCAAGTCAACGACTTTGATACCGGTCTCCAGCATCTCCGTAGAAGTTGCCTGTTCCTCAAATGTCGGGGCTTTTCTATGAATCGGCATGAATTCTACATTCTTAGGCGGCTCTTTCTCATCAATCGGCTCGCCCAGTACGTTGAACATACGTCCCAATGTCTGCTCACCAACCGGAATACTGATGGAAGCCCCGGTTGCTTGTGCATCCATCCCCCGGACCAGACCGTCCGTAGGACCCATGGCAATACATCTTACCGTATCATCACCCAGATGCTGAGAGACCTCTACCACCAGCTTTTTCCCGCTATCTTTCAGCGGAATGTTGATAGCTTCGTTAATCTCCGGCAGGTTGCCCTCGGAAAATTTGATATCCAAAACGGCACCGATAATCTGAGTGATCTTACCTATATTCTTTTCTGCCATAATTTCACTCCTTAATAATTGTTATCTCAGACTAGATTACTTCTCAGCCTAAGTAGTAATCAGAAGTGCATACTTGCACTTCTGCCGCGGCTTCCCCGCCGCAATTATGCGGCATCTTCCTTTGGGGCAGCCTACGATATCTAGGCAATATACCTAAACGCTTTGCGTTTAGGATATTGCCTCTGCGCCAGCAATAATCTCGGTAAGCTCCTGTGTAATAGAGCCCTGGCGCGCCCTGTTATATTTCAATGTCAAATCACTGATCATTTCATCTGCATTGCTTGTTGCGGAATCCATCGCCTGCATCCTGGCGCCATTTTCACTGGCTACCGCCTCTACCAACGCCCCATAAAAGAGGCTGGTCAGATACTTTGGAATAATCAGGTCCAACGCTTCTTCCTCATTAGGCTCATAATTCATCAGCAAATTGCTGTCTGTCTCCTGCAAATCTGCTTCGTCAAACTCAACCGGAAGCAGCTTCATCAGCGTAGGCTCATGGCTCACCGTATTCTTAAAATGTGTGTATGCCAGGTAGATTTCTCCAATCTCTCCCTTGCTGAATGCTTCTAAGACTTCCTTACAGATTGTAAGCGCATCCTCGTAGGTAGGACCTTCAATCACGTCAGAATAATCTGCTTTAATCTCATAGCCCCTGCGCATCAACTGTTCCTTTGCCTTGCGCCCAATCATGTAAATCTGGGCATCTTCCACAGCAATGCCGCTGCTTGTGACAAGTTTCACAATATTGGAATTATAGCCTCCTGCAAGTCCACGGTTAGATGCAATCGTAATGATTGCTTTCTTATTAGAATCACCTGCTTTTAAATAAGGATGATTCAAACTGCCGCTTCTCGCAAGCATGGAAGTCACGGTCTGATACATATGGTTGAAATATGGATTGGACTGCTCTGCACGGTTTCTCGCTTTCTGCAATTTGACAGTAGAAACAAGCTTCATGGCTTTTGTGATTTGCTGCGTACTTTGTATGCTGCCTTTTCTTCTTTTAATGTCCCTCATGGACGCCATAATGATTCACCACCTAACTGATTCTGCTGTCTCTATTTAAACTGTGCCTTACATTCCTCAATTGCTTTCACCAGCTTCTTCTCCGTATCCTCTTTGATTTCCTTATCGGTACGGATAGCTTCTGGAATCTCCGGGTACTTCGTGTCTATAAAGTCAAACAGTTCCTCCTCAAAACGGAGAATATCTGCAACCGGAACATCCAAAAGATATTTCTTCGTCGCTGCGTAAATAATCATAACCTGATACTCTACCGCCATTGGCTTATACTGCGGCTGCTTGAGCATCTCACGGATTCTCTCACCCTGTGCAAGCTTCTCTGTTGTGTCTGCATCCAATTCTGAGCCGAACTGTGCAAATGCAGCAAGCTCACGGAACTGTGCCAACTCCACACGGATAGGCGCTGCAATCTTCTTCATCGCCTTAATCTGCGCCGCACCGCCCACTCGTGATACGGACAGACCAGCGTTGATTGCCGGGCGAAATCCTGAGTTAAACATTTCTGTCTCCAAATAAATCTGACCATCTGTAATGGAAATTACATTGGTAGGAATATATGCGGAAACGTCTCCTGCCTGTGTCTCAATGATAGGCAGGGCTGTCAAAGAACCGCCTCCCAGTTTCTCAGATAACCTGGCTGCACGTTCCAAAAGTCTGGAATGCAGATAGAATACATCACCAGGATATGCCTCACGTCCTGGCGGACGGCGAAGCAGTAAGGAAAGGGTACGATAAGCCGTTGCATGTTTACTTAAATCATCATAGACAACAAGCACATCCTGTCCATTTTCCATCCATTCCTCTCCAATCGCACATCCTGCATAAGGAGCGATATACTGTAACGGCGCAAGCTCACTGGCAGTGGATGCCACTACTGTGGTATAATCCATGGCGCCGAACTCTTCAAACGTCTTTACAATCGTTGCAACTGTAGAAGCTTTCTGCCCGATTGCCACATAGATACATTTCACTCCCTGACCCTTCTGGTTGATAATGGTATCAACAGCAATTGCTGTCTTACCTGTCTGCCGGTCGCCGATAATCAGCTCACGCTGACCCCTGCCAATCGGAATCATAGAGTCAATCGCCTTAATACCTGTCTGCAGCGGCGTATCTACGGACTTTCTGGAAATAACACCGGATGCAACTCTCTCAATCTGTCTATATTTTGTAGTCTCAATGGGTCCTTTTCCATCAATGGGCTGCCCCAAAGCATTTACTACACGCCCGGTCATGGCATCGCCTACCGGTACCTCTACTACCCTTCCCGTTGTCTTAACGGTATCGCCTTCGTTGATGTTCTTATGGTCTCCTAACAATACGGCACCAACATTATCTTCTTCCAGATTCAACACCATTCCATAGACTTCGCCAGGAAACTCTAACAATTCGCCCTGCATGGCATTTTCCAGACCATGAATACGTGCAATGCCGTCTGCCACCTGGATAACCGTTCCGACATCAGATACTTCAAGCTGTGCGGCATACCGTTTCACCTGTTCTTTAATGACAGAACTTATTTCCTCTGGTCTTAAATTCATGGAATTATTCACCTACTTTCAACTGTATTTTCGATAATTCCCGGGTCAAAGTCACCAGCCTGCTCTTCACGCTGCTGTCAAGTACTCTGTCTCCAATCCGAATTACCAAGCCGCCGATTAAACTTTCATCCACATCATAGTGCATCTCAAATTCGACATATTTCGTGGTCTCTAATAACCTTTTCTTCACCTGCTCCTTCTGACTGTCCGAAAGCGGCATAGGCGCAGTCACGTAAGCGGTGCCGATATTTTTATGTTCTTTTACCTGGTCAATGAAATATGCAAACACAGATTCCATTTCACCGTAATGACCCTTGGAGACAAGCATACGCATCAGTCCTGTAACTTCATCCTGAACTCTGCCCTTAAACACCTGTTCCAGAATCCCTATTTTCTCTTCTTTTACGATTTTCGGGTGATTCATCAGTTTGGAAAGCTCGTTGTCTTCATGGAGAATCTGGCTAATAAGCCTCGCCTCTTCCAACATCTCATCCATCTGACCAGATTCCACAGCAAGCTCAAACAATGCATCCCCATATGTTTTGGATACTAGCTTTGCCATGTGCTCTCACCTATTTCCTTTAATGTCTCATCCACCAATGTATCCTGAATGGATGTATCGATAGAGGCTGTGACAACTTTCCCTGCCATCATGGAGGCAATCGCAATCATTTCCTGTTTTGCCTCATCCATCACGCGCTTCTTCTCCAACAGAGCTTCCTCGTTAGCACGCTTGATGATTCTTGCAGCCTCTTCTTTTGCCTCATCCACAATCTTTGTTTGATTCTTTAAAGCTTTCTGGCGGGCCTCACTTAATATTTCCTCCGCTTCCTTCTCAATACCCTTGAGCTTCTGCTCATATTCCTCTTTGACAGCAGCGGCTTCCTCTTTGTCTTTACGCGCTGTATCAATATCATTCTTGATACGTTCCTGCCTGTCCTTGAGCATCTTCTTTGCCGGATTAAACAACAAATAAGACATCAGCGTAAACAGGAACAGGATGGCAAACAAAGAAAGCAGGGTATCATGCAATAGCTGGGGATTTAAGCCAAATAATTGTTCCAAGGCCGGGCCTCCTTTCATAATTATTGCGCATAAAGGTATGCTTGTTATGACATTCCTTAATTATTACGCTGCGTTTCGCTTCCTATTTCAATGGCTGTACGAACAGTAACAGGATTGCTACCAGCAAACCATACAGACCTGTGGTCTCTGCTACCGCCTGACCTAAAAGCATAGTAGAGGTAATGTCAGATTTTGCACCCGGGTTTCTTCCTACTGCTGCTGCTGCGTGTCCTGCTGCAATACCCTGTCCAATACCAGGTCCGATACCTGCGATAACCGCAAGACCTGCACCGATTGCTGAACAAGCTCTGATTAATTCTGCTCCTGTAATGTTATCCATAGATAATTCCTCCTTTAATTATGGTAGCGGCACGTGCCTCTTCGCGGCACCTGCCAGTTCGTCGGAAAGCATGTTTAAAATGCTTTGCATTTGCTTTCCTCCTTTAATTATGGTAGCGGCACGTGCCTCTTCGCGGCACCTGCCAGTTCGTCGGAAAGCATGTTTAAAATGCTTCGCATTTGCTTTCCTCCTTCAATATACGTTGTCTCTTTCCGGAATCTCGTCCGCTACATATTTCCCTGAATTTATCCTGGCTGGGAAATTCGCCAGCACTGACAGGCTATGCCTGATAAACCCTATTCTTCCTCGCCAATAGCGTTGCTGATATAGGTCATAGTCAGCATACAGAACACATAGGTCTGGATGCAGCCGGAAAAAATATCAAAGTATGCATGTAATGCACCCGGCCAGAAGTATGCGATCTTGGACAGCAGCGCATAAATCAATGCCATGATGATTGTTCCTGACAAAATATTTGCAAAAAGACGCAATGACAGGGAAACCGGCACCGCAAGCTCGCTGATTACGTTAATGGGGAACCAGATGGGCAGCCATGGCGGCAATGGTGAACACATATCAACCCAAATATCTTTCGGCTTCTGATATTTAAACTGATTAAAATGAATCAGGATAAAACTCAGCAATGCCAAAGGGAATGTCACACCGTAATCCGCTGTTGGCGGACGCAGGCCAAACAGCCCTGAAATATTGGAAATCAGAATAAAAATAAATATGGTTCCAATATAATTAACAAACTTGTCTCCGCTTTTGCCCATAACGCCGTGAACCATCTTGTCAAGCATTTCCACAATCAACTCCACCACATTCTGGAACCCGCCCGGAACTTCCGAAGCGTGTTTCATGGCCCGATTTGCCGCAATGGAAAATACCGTCAGTACCAACATGACAATCAGCAGGCACACATGGGTAGTCGTAATCCAAAAGGTCTGTCCGAACAGTTCATAGGAAAAGAGTCCTTTTACCATAATATCTATATCCGGACCGGAAGACAATAAAATCGCATCCTGCACTCTCTCACCTCCTTACAGTAAAATATTTATATTCATCAATCTGAATTTACAGATGACTTTTCTGAATCAACCGGCATTTTCCCGCCCTTTTTGGGCATACGTACCATATATTTATGCAGCACAGGCTGTAAATAGGCAGATACTTTCAGCCCCATCAGGCCCAAAAACATAATAAGCGGATTCGCCAATTTAAAATACAATGCTGCGGCAAAGACCCCGACAACCACCACATAACGCAGCACCGACCAGAATCCCGTACGCACTGCTCTCCCTCTGGCAGCCATCATATCCACGGAATCCAGGATAACTATCGCCATATTAACTGCCATCCCTATCGCCAGAAAAATGCCAATCCACAGCCCAAACGAGTACTGCAGCTTATCTTTTACAAACCACATCCCCGTAAACTGAAGCACAATCCCATATAACAGTATTCCGGCAAGCAATTCTGGAAGTACCGGATTAATTCTTTTCAGCATAATGGCTCTCCTTTTCTAAATGACAATTATGCATACTGTCCGCCAAAGACTCATCGGATTCTTTCCCACACTCCGGCTGTCTGACCGCATTCTCAACGGTCCTCGCCGTGCCGGCCGGCTCCACCCGGCGCGTGCCTTTACCTCTTGACGGGCTCTCCTTAGAATATATTTTATGTGCCATAATAAAGACATTGCGGAATCCTGCAAGCGCTCCAACTACAAACAGCGGAATCACAACCCATTCCACAGAAAACCTTTTGCCAATATATACTCCTGCGATTGTGCATAAAAAAATAGGCACCAGCATGTTAATTCCAAACTGCGTAATTAACGTCAAGGAACGATATACGCTTTTGTCATATTTCACATGAGGCACCTCCCAGTCTATGTTTCCCGAACAAAATATACAAATCTGTCCGCTATAAAGAATATTATATCTATTTTTACTACAAATGTCCATTCCTAACGTAAATATTTTATAATACCATTTTCACTTCCCTGTGCGTATGGGTATACTGATAATAGCGTACCCCCGCCGCATCCATCATCCGCTTAGAAGCAATGACCGACGGCGTGTCCTTATACTTATCACTATCATAAATCACAGTTCTGATGCCCGCCTGAATAATCGCCTTAGCACACTCATTGCAGGGAAACAGCGAAACATATAACTTTGCTCCCTCAAGACTGCCGCCGCGGTAATTTAAAATAGCGTTCAGCTCACTGTGTGTCGTGTACAGATACTTATTGTCCAACGGCTCTGCTTGACGGCTCCAGGGAAATTCATCATCAGAACATCCTTTAGGAAATCCGTTGTAACCCATGGACAGAATCGTGTTGTCGTCACTGACAATACATGCCCCCACCTGTGTATTGGGATCTTTGGAGCGCATTGCCGACAGCATCGCAACTCCCATAAAATATTCATCCCACGTAATGTAATCCTGTCTTTTACCGCCCATTCTGCCTCCTTAACAGCTTACCAAGCCTCACTTACGATACCTCAGTGTCCATTTACAATCCCATCCTGAAAGCGCCATTACTTTGTGCCAAAAATGCGGTCTCCGGCATCTCCTAACCCCGGAACAATATAACCATGCTCATTTAATTTCTCATCCAGAGCGCCAATATAAATGTCTACGTCCGGGTGCTCCTGTTTCATCGCTTCCACGCCTTCGGGCGCAGCTATAATGCACATAAAATGTATACTTTTTACGCCTTTGTTCTTCAACATGCGAATTGCCTCCACTGCTGAACCTCCGGTCGCTAACATGGGGTCCACCACAAACACCTCACGCTCTGCACAGTCTTCCGGAAGTTTGCAGTAATACTCCACTGGCTCTAGCGTTTCCGGATCACGGTATAACCCGATATGACCGACCTTCGCCGCCGGAATAATCTCCAACACGCCGTCTACCATGCCCAGTCCTGCTCTGAGGATAGGGATTACGGCAAGTTTCTTGCCTTTCAACGCCTTGGCTGTAGTAGTACAAATGGGCGTTTCAATCTCAATATCCATAAGTTCTAATTCTCTGGTTGCCTCATAACACATCAGCATTGCAATTTCCCCAATAATTTTCCTGAAATCTTTGGAACCTGTAGTTGTCCGTCGAATCCAGCCTATCTTATGCTGAATCAGAGGATGCTCCATTACTATAACTTTTGCCATTCTGTCTCCTCTCCGTTATCCTTTTGTATTTCCGCTTGTTACACTGTTCTGCTTTATCCCACCGACTCTCATTCTGCTTCATTGATAAGATTTACTAACTTCTGGACCGTCTTATTTAAGGTCTCATAACATAGCCCATAAGACTGCAGAGTGCCCCCATATGGATTTAGTATTTCCAGTTCATCCCCCACCAGTTCTGTCAAAACTTCCACATTGGCATGTGCTGCCTCCGCAAAATCTTCTAAGATTTTCTCTTTTTGCGCCGCCTCAAAAGTAAGCAGCAGGTTTTCCGGGGATAAATCTTCCTCCTCCAGCTGACGGGACATTTTTTCCGGCATATTGATGCCATTGCTAATCAGGATGGCTTCTGCTTTCTGATTCAGAGGCTCTGGGAAAAGCACTACTAAGCCCCTGCTTTCAATCTCAACCGGATATTTGATGATGTATTCCTTCATAATGGCTTCTGCCATAGGAGCTCTGCTCGTCCCACTTTCACACACAAATATGATTTTGCTGTACTGTTTCATATTGCTGCCTCCATCTTCTCTACACTTCAATCACCTGATGCCCGGCTGCCTTTAACATGCGATTCATAATTGCCTGTCCAATTCTGGGCGTGGAAAAACTTTCAGAATATATAATATCCACATTCTGCTCGTCAAATTCCCTTAATATTCCATATAAATGCCTTGCTATCGTGTCCTCGTCACTCCTTGTCCCAATACTCTTGACGACGCCATACTGATAGCCTTTGCAGCTCTCATCCGTTCCGATTACCCCCGCAGCCTTTCCGGATTCGACAGCTTCTCTTGTCAGGTCATTGATTGTTTGCTGTACCCTCTCCTGCGCACCATTTACCAGTATCAATTCCGCTCTGGGCGCGTAATGTTTGTATTTCATTCCCGGCGCTTTCGGATGTATATTGGAATTCTCTTCGACAAGACCCGGGTCCATCTCTATTTCTCCGATTACATCCTTAATCATCCCCGGTGTAATATACCCGGGCCTAAGTACCATGGGAATCCTTTCAGAAAAATCAACAATCGTTGATTCTATGCCTATGCCCACAGCACCGCCATCCAAAATCATGGGAATCCTTCCATCCATGTCCATTGCTACATGTTCTGCCAACGTCGGACTGGGCTTCCCGGAAGTATTGGCGCTGGGCGCTGCAATATATCCCCCTGCCGCCCGAATCAAAGCCAACGCAGCTGGATGGTTGGGCATACGCACTGCCACAGTATCAAGCCCTCCGGTCGTCTCCGCCGGCACAATCGCAGATTTCTCAAAAATCATGGTCAGCGGTCCTGGCCAGAAATGTTCCGCCATTTTCCTTGCCTGAGGCGGTACCTGAAATGCAATTCTTTCTAAATCCTCCATAGAAGAAATATGCACTATCAGCGGATTGTCAGAGGGTCGTCCTTTTGCCTGGTAAATCCGGGCGGCTGCCTCTGGATTCAGGGCATCCGCTCCCAGTCCATACACCGTCTCTGTTGGGAACGCCACCAGACCACCCTCTCTGAGAATCCGGGCAGCCTTTTCAATTTTCTGCTGATTTAGCGTTTCTTCACCTTCGATGATTTTCTCTATGACTGTCTGCATATTTATTGCCTTTTCATTAAATTCTCTTTCTTCTCTCTCTTGGCTGTTCTCCTACTCGCAGCTCCAGTTCAGGAGCTATGCTCTTTCGCTTTCGGGCTGTCGCCCTACCAATCCCATCAAGAAAACAGTCGCACTCATGCAAGCATGGTGCAACTGTTTCCCGCTGGTCTTGGCACTGCTCGTAGCTTATGTACATTATATAACATGTTGCCAAATCTTGACAACTACTACATATGGTAGCGTTTGCTCCATTGTGCCACATTCCGAAATATAAAATTATATTTGATTTTTTGTATTTTCCTGTGATTTGTTATCCGCTGCCTCCATATTCAGGCACTTAAGAATGCCGCTTTTTACCGCTTCGGCAACTTTATTCTGGTATTCTTCCGTGTCCAGAAGTTTTGCTTCCTGCGAATTGCTCAGAAATCCACATTCTACAATTACGGTTGGAGACGGCGTTTTTTTCAGGAGGTAATAGCTTTCATTTGCCTTTGCCTGTCGGTGATTCTCAGAGTCCAGCTGTTCGACCAGTGATTGCTGCAGCGTCTCCGCCAGTTTTTTCCCTTCCTGAGACTGTCCATAGTAGAAAACCTGCGCCCCTTTTACCGATTCATCCGGGTAACTGTTCTGATGAATGCTCACTGTAAATACCGGATTTGCCTTAGTGATGATTTCACAGCGTTTGCGCATATCTTCCACTTTCTTATTTTGGGATGATTGTTGGTAAAGCCCTCCGTCGTCCTTGCGCGTCATGACAACTTTGATGCCTTCCTTTTCGAGCAGCTTCTCCAGTTTTTGGGCAATTTTCAGGTTTACTTCTTTCTCCTTAACATTGTTGATGCCTATTTTCCCTGGGTCATCGCCGCCATGTGCAGGGTCTTATATGCGCAAACACAAACACTTAGTATCCCTTCCCATAACAACATAGATTTCAATGAAATGCTTAAACGGCTCTCTCGTCACAATATATATCAGAAAAGTGACTTCCCAACTCATTTCCAAAGTTGTAAAATATTTTAATTTTCCGGTTTTCGTATACAAGAATCCGGTCTATCATCTCTACAATAATCTCTCTGTCTAATTCTTCAATATTCCTCAGCTCAAGCAATCTTTTCAGCCATGGAGTTTCAAAGACATCATGTATTGCATTATCTTTCCTTTTTTCCTCTAATGCTTTTACTTGTTTTTCATAAAGTTCCTCCTTTTTCAGATAATCTTCACGGTAAGCCAAGAATTCTTCGTTGGAAATCAGCCCTTCTTTGTAATCTTCATAGACTGATTTTTTCAGTTTCTGCACCCGCTCCAATTCCCCTTTTACCCTGCTGCTTTCCCTCTCAGCAATTTTCTCCGTATCGGAATAAGAAAAAGACTGGTCCTCCACAAACCTCCGTAAATCCTCGACATTTCGGATAATCGCTTTTAAATCGTTCAGCACAATATCTTCCAGCACATAGAACGGCAATGCGTGTGGTGTGCAGTATGCTTTCCCCTGTCGCTTATATGTGCCGCAGTAAAACGAACACGCCATGCCCCCATCCTTGTGTTTCCAACTATTTTTCATCATGGCTCTGCAGCAATCTCCACATTTCACAAATCCGGCAAAAATATTTACATTTGTTTCCAAATCAATATCTCTGTGCCTTTCTTTCATTAGCCTCTGCGCTTTTGCCCATGTTTCCGGGTCAATGATAGGTTCATGCGTTCCCCTGACGATAATCCAGTCTTCCCTTTCCACAGGTCTCTGTCTGCTCCTCATCCGCTGATGTTTTTTTCCTTGCACCATATTCCCCACATACATTTCGTTTTTCAACATCTTGTTAATAGTTGAATATGTCCAATAAGAAGTGCTTTCTAATCGGTTGTGATTCTTGTAATTTTCACCGTTTACCACCTTATATTCAGATGGACAGAGGATTCCCTCTCCATTTAAAAATTTTGCAATGCTCTGTTTACCCATCCCACCTACATATAATTGAAATACTTTCCTTACCACCTCTGCGGCATATTCATCAATTACCAGCTTATTCTTATTTGTGGGGGATTTCTTATAGCCATAGCTTGTAAATGCCCCAATGAATTCTCCTGCTTTCTGCTTGGACTTTACAGTCGCCTGAATTTTCTTTGAAATGTCCCTTGCATACTGTTCATTGAAAATGTTTTTAATTGGCAGGAGCATGTCATAAGTCTGCCTTATGCTGTCAATACCATCCGACACGGAAATAAACCTCACGCCTAATTCCGGAAACACCCTTTCCAGATAACGCCCCGTATCGATATAATCTCTTCCGAACCGGGATAAGTCTTTTACAACAACACAATTTACCTTTCCTTCTTCTATGTCGGTAATCATCCTCTTGAAACTTGGCCGGTTAAAACTCGTCCCAGTATAGCCGTCATCGACATAGGTATCATATACTATGACGTCTTCCATTTTTGAAACATATTCCTTTAAAAGTTTCCTCTGGTTCCCTACACTGTCGCTTTCCTCCTTATCACCATCTTCCCTTGATAACCTGATATAAACAGCCGCATAAAATAACTCTCTTTTTTTCATTCTCTCACCCATATAACTGCTGCACCTGTGGATATCATAGTAGCATACCTTCTGATAAGATTCATCTCTGCCCCATGACTCATCTTGGCAAATTCCCCTTTCCAATGTCCTGATTAAGATGGGTTCTGATAATGCGGATAAGCAATTCCTTCACTGAAATTTTTGATAAAAACTCCCTTTCTATTGTGTATTGGATTGGTTCTTTCTTTTTCAAATTATACTGCCCTCCTGTTGCAACCACTGTTTTTTCAACATATGCACATGGGCTTTTCCAATATGTACGCTTATCCATTTTTTCTGCTTATAATTTCTTCATCCCAACACTGGAACATAACGCTTTGTCAACTCATCAATCTTGAACCCTTTGGACAAAGCCCGTGGTCAGAGAGTGAAACCAAGTTATGGAAACTGTTCATTTATCTCTCCCTCTGCATTCGGTAATCTGTTGGCGTACATCCCTCCCTCTTTTTAAATAATGCATAAAAATAGTGCGTATCTCTGTAGCCAGCCTCATGGCAGATTTCCTCTATGCTTTTGTCGGTACATCGGAGCTGCTCTTTTATATATTCCATACGCACCTGCGTCAGGTAATTTACGAATGTCATTCCTGTTTCCTGTCCAAATACCCGGCTTAAATAACTCTGACTGACCCCTATATGGGCAGCAACTCTGTTAAGAGAAATCTCCTCGTTATAATGTTCTCTGATAAATTGTTTCGCCTGATCAATTATTCCTCTGAAAGCATTGCCTGACTTGCTGTCTCTATGCTCTATGCAGCACTCTAACAAATTTGAAATAAACCCATACATGCCCTCCTGCGTTCGGATGCATTCATAAATCTCCTCCATGGGTACATTCTGCTTTGCTTCTCCATTGTCAATCCAGCTCAGAAAAGCAGCTGCCGCACATTCCATATCTATCACAATATACCAGCGGAGCAAATAGGACTCCCAGACATTACTTCCTATCTTATCAAAATAATCGTTTATAAATTCACGAACTTCACTTTTTTTCCCTTTTCTCAAAAAAGCCTCAACTGCATTCCGATTAATCTTACCGATATCAATTTTGGCAAATTCCGGCATATCTCCCAGAAGTTCCAGACGCTTATCCCTCTCCCCGCTCAAATGAACACATGTTTTTGCTGAGAAATAACAATATGCATAGTCCCACTCCGCCTGTTCATAAGAATCTGGTATCTCACTTAAACGGCTGACTGGTCTTCCAACGCCAATATAATAATTCCGGGTCTGGCAATCCTTTAAAATCAGTTTCACAATCTCTTCGGTGGACGCAGCAACCTCTTCCGCCCTCTTTCCTTTCACAAGTACTGCATACCTTCTGACCCTATACCGGAACAGGATTCCCTCTGTACCTTCCAGTATCATTTTCAGTTTTTCCCAAGAAAGCCCTTCCCCTTCACTGCCATTTTGGGCATCATAATAATCGCAGCGTCTTCCGCCTATTAATATAATATTGTAGCATCTCGCTGCAAGACTTACCGCCATGCTTTCTGCCTCTTTATACAATTCCACTAATGTATATTCCCCAGAAATAAGTTTTCCAAAGAAATGCTGCTCTAGATTTTCCCGCTCCCTGGAACCGTTGCTTTCCTGACGGCTGTGTATCTGCGCTTTCCTGATGGATTCAAGCAGCGGTCTCTCCAAAATCGGTTTCACCAGATACGCCACCACCCCAATCTGAATCGCTTCATTGGCATATTGAAATTCTTCATACCCGCTGATAATAATAATTTTCACATAGGGAAGCTGTTTCTTAACCTCCCTCGCTAGTTCCAGCCCATTCATATAAGGCATTCGGATATCTGTAATGATAAGATCTGGCTTTACCTCCAATATCTGCGGATACGCAAGTTCACCATCCCCGCAGCTGCCAACAACTTGAAATTCGTCTTTCCCGCCTCGCTCAATATATTTTATAATCCCCTTTCGTATCAATGGCTCATCTTCCACTACAAATATTTTGAACATCTTTCCTCACATCCTACTCCTTGAGCGCTGCAGTGACGCGTGCTATTTCCTCTTCAAGCTCCGATTCATAAGCATTAACATCCACTCTGCTATCGTATTCCTCCATATATTCCTCCCAGACATCGTCAAATTGAGATTCCGGCGCCATAATCACCTGAGGAAGCCACTCTTTTTTGACCTCCGCCATTGCCGCACTGGCCCTGCCATAATCCGTATCATCTGTCCATTTATCCGTCACAACATAAAGCGGATACCAAGGATCTACTTCCTTCTGCCGCCCCAAAAAATCCGTCCAACGTTCAAATCCATAAGCGTCGAGCATATCACGATCTTCCTTACAGAGCGTCGCATAATATTCTTTCGGCTGTTCCTCGGGGACTACCGTATTAATCCCATCTTTAAGCATTCCATTATAATGCGGAAAATACGAATATCTGCACATATTTTTTTTCTGCCACTCACTGTCGGCCTGATTCTCCCGCTGCTCCTTCGTCCGATAAAACAAGCCTTCTTCATCCACTTCATAATCTATGCCTTCTTCCCCCCAATTGCGCAGTATCACGATATCCGGCTTCAGCAAGTCGTCCAGAAACTGCAGCGCTCTGCGTACATCCCGACAGCCTATTGTAATACCAAGACCTTTCGCCGTATTCAAGCCCGCTTTGCTGAAATAAGCCCCTTCAACCGCCTTGTCTGCCGTAATTGCAAGCGGTACATATGTCCGTTCTATCTTCCCCTGCTCAAGAAGCACTGCCTCCGCCTGCTCAAATTGCCAGTAATGGTCAACCATCCCCAACACATTTCCGGATGCAATCTTCTCCAAATATTGTTCATACGACTGCGTAAAGCATTCCGGATCAATGATTCCTCTGTCATACTCCCCACTTAGCCTGAGGTAATACTGTCTGGCTTCAGGTATTGTATCATATACGGATACCTCATAGGTATCAGGGTCTACGATTGCACATCCGTTATTCGGATAACCGGCAAGAAACTGAGGAACATTCTCCAGACAGAAATATCTCCAGTCATCGCAGAGTATTTCAAATCCAATATTCGCATCGTTATCCTCGGATATGGGATTTGCCTGTATATACGCATCAATCAAATCAAAATACTGATCCAATGTACGGACATTTGGGTACCCCGCCCATTCCAGGACCCGTTTCTGGATATAAAACGCTTCCTCAGAAGGCTTTACTACCGTATCCTTTTCATTGACGACACTGAATTGCGGAATAAAATAAATATGTCCGTCCTCCTGGCGCATCCGTTTCCACTGCCAATCACTCAAAAGACCTCTAAGGTTCGGATAGTCGTCCAGATAACCGTCCAACGGCAATAATATACGTTCTTTTACCAAAAGCCCAGTCGATTCCCCTGCGTCAATAAAATCAGGATACTCCCCTTTTTGCAACATCGCCTCTATATACTCTTCGTTTTCTTGGTAGGAAATATCTGCCCAAGCCCCTATCTTTTTGGCGATTTGATTTTTTATCCGGTTATCTGCCGGAACATCTTTCCCGCTCGCTACAACCACACAGGAAAATATTTCCGTTTTCTGCTCCCTGGCGCAGCCAGGCAAGAGCAGCAGCAATCCTGCCATTAGTACAGGCAAATATTTTTTCATACATCGTTTCCCTTCTTTCGGTTCCTTTTTTTAGAGAAAAAGCGCTTATTTTGAGGCAAACATATCGTTTTCCTGCCAATATTGCAGTCTGTATCCGCTGGGATTGATATATTAATTTTTGTCCCCTGCCCTTTTACGCTGCTGACTTCAAATAATACATCACCCTCAAAATAATTTTTCAAACGCACTACCGCATTGAGCATTCCGATATGGGAAGCGCTATATAGATCTTCCATGGAAGCATTCTGTATTTTTCTTTGAATCCGCTCTAATTGTCCGCTGTCCATCCCTCTTCCGTTATCGCAGACTTCAATCAATAATCTGTCCTCTGCCTTTCTGATATTCAGCGTTATCTTTCCTCCTTTGCGTTCTTTCTCTATCCCATGGATACATGCATTTTCAACAAATGTCAGTATTCCAAATTTGGATATCATACGCTCCATACAACGTTCTTCCACAGAAACCTCATAAGAAACTCTGTCCTCAAAACGGTATTTCTGAATATCAAGATAACTGCTGACAAAAAGAATTTCTTCAC
>CAJUHY010000022.1 GCA_910585895.1 uncultured Lachnospiraceae bacterium | reverse complement strand
AGAGCAGAGGACTGAAAATCCTCGTGTCTCTGGTTCGATTCCGGAACTGGGCACTGACACAGAGGTGTTATTTGTGCGGGTGTAGTTCAATGGTAGAACACTAGCCTTCCAAGCTAGATACGTGGGTTCGATTCCCATCACCCGCTTATGCGATAGTGGCGTAGTTGGTAACGCGCGACCTTGCCAAGGTCGAGACCGCGGGTTCGAGCCCCGTCTATCGCTCTATTTCTTTGGCAACGGAGATTTGTATCTCCGTTATTTTTTTATCTTATGGGAAACTTTGTCACGTTATTACGTGAGGTTATGCCATCCGTGCGATAGAAAGTCTCTATTTTGTCCCCCAGGCGCTGATACGCGAAATGTGTACATAAACGTCACAGATTTGTACTACAACCATGACGAATGGTGCCTTTTTCTTTGGCGCCGAAACACCTATACTTTTCTTAGGCTTGCAAAGTTTCAGGCAAGTTTTTACAAAAGAGAGAGGTGTATATATGAGTATGAGTGATTTTGGAGACAGAGTTAGGAAAATAAGGAAGGAACGGAACATGACGATTGTGGAGTTAGCGGAGTTGTGCGGTACTTCGGAGAATGTAATCAGGAATTATGAAAAATCAAGAAGGTTGCCGCAGGTAGACATGTTAGCAAGAATCTGCAATGCGTTGCAGGTATCACCTGAATATCTGCTGCAGGATGAGTTAGTGTACCATTCACGGCAGGCGGGTGAGGAACTTCTTCAGAAAATAAGCAGGCTTTCCCCGAAAAATGTATGTGTTCTGACAGATATGGCAGACACTTTGGGTAAGTATGATGAATATTAATTTAATATATATGAGTTAAGCTATTTGCAAACATCCTGTCCGACCTCAGTGAGCGGCAGGATGTTTTGCTTCATAGAAAAGGCTATGTTATTACAAAGTATTAATGATTGTGGCTTTCTTAATAAGATAAAAGCCTTTTGGAAATTGCCCGTCTTGTTTTGAAGGAAAAAGTTATTTTATTTTTGAGAGAAATATGTTAAAATATACTCTGTAACATGTCGTATGGTATAGTTGGATGCCGGGAGACATATAGGTTTAACGAACATAGGTAGGACCGAAAGGAGATGGCCAGTGAAAATTCTCAAAATGCACTTGGCAGAAGCTGCAGTAGTAATTCTGTTTTTTGTGCTGATGTTTCTTCTATATCCCAAGGATGGGAAAGAAGTAATTGAGGATATGTCATATAATCAGGATTGGGTCTTTGCGGCCGGTGGGGAGGTTCAGAAATATGATATACTTCCGGAGGTAATCAGCCTGCCGGAGGGAGAGAAAGAAATTATATTAAGAAAAGAATTGCCGGAGAATGTGAATTCGGCAGAATTTATTGGGTATTACACATCTCACCAGTTGTCTGAAGTATATGTGGACGGCAAGAAGGTGTATGAGCGAAAAGTTCCCCGAGGGGTTAGAAGTAAGACCCCAGGGAATTGCTGGAATTTCGTTCAGCTTTGGAAGGGGTATGGAGGGAAAGAGCTGGAACTACATATCAGAAACAGTTATCTTTCTTCTGGCATGAAGATGCCCATTTTCTATTATGGTTCACAGTCAGCAATTGTGCTTGGTCAGATTAAGAGCAGATTTGTATCGCTGGTAATCAGTTTTATCATGTTTACTATGGGTTTGGTGCTGGTGTCTTTATGGTTTGCAGTTGGCAAGAAAATGTATTTTCATAAGGGAGTTCCCTGGCTGGGACTGTTTTCTATGTATTTTGCAGTATGGTCAGCGCTTGAGAGCAAGGTCCCAGTGCTCATGTTTGGTAAGCCCCTTCTGTTCAGTATGGCTACTTTCGTGAGTTTGAAATTGATGCTGCTTCCGTTTATCTGTTTTATCCGTACTATATATAATAGGAAAGGAAGCAAACTTCTGGATGTTTTTGCAGTGACTTGCGTGGCGGAACTTGCAGTTTGTATCTTTGTGCAATTTATGGGCTGGGCTGATTTTCGCGAGACGCTTTGGATTACCCATGTATTGGGACTGGGGGCAGTTGCCGCGGTACTTGTGATGGGAGCCTGTATTTTGCTGAGAGAGAAACAGACGCCGGGCAAGCGTGATGGGAAGTTTTGGATAAACGTTTTCTGTGTCTGTGTTATAAGTTTTTGTGTAGTCATGGATGCGATTAACTATTATTTTGGTTTTTATGGGGATGTGGCATTTTTTTCCAGAATTGGCTACCTGATTTATATATTTATACTGAGTAAACAGTTTTTGGATGAATCGATAAAATTGATTCAGGCGGGAAGACATGCGGAAGAAATCTTAGAGGAGGCAGGACTTGATGGTCTGACCTATTTAAAGAACCGCAGGAGCTTTGAGTCTGATTTATATGAGATTCCCCAGGTAAAATATCCGCAGTTCGGTGTGGTGATGTTTGATTTAAATAATCTTAAGCTGGTGAATGACCGTTATGGACATGGGGTTGGTGATTGCTATATTATCAACGGAAGTGAGATTATCCGGGATGTCTTTGGCGATATGGGAGAGATTTACCGGATAGGCGGAGATGAATTCTGTCTGATTTCTGATTCCATTACGGAAGAGGTTTATGAGAAAAATAGAAAAATGATGTCTGACTGGATAGGAAGCCTGCAGGGAGCTTATGTTAAAGATGCCATGCAGATTGCATCCGGTTTTGCAAAATATAACCGCAGTAAGGATTTGAACCTGCAGGATACCATCCGGCGCGCTGACGAGCGGATGTATCGGTGTAAGCGGAAACAGAAAGCAATGAAGGAATAACAGTGAAAAAGCATAAATAGGAGGTGGCTGATTATGCGTTATATGCCGATGGCAAGAGTAGAGGAAGGAATGGCCTTGGGGCAGGACATTTATAATGGAGAAGGGCGGCTGATTCTGGGTAAACGTCTGGTTTTGAATAATGATTCCCTGCAGCAGCTTCTTCAGCTTGGATTCCCAGGCATCTATATTGATGATGAGTTTACAGAAGATTTGAGAATAGAACAGGTAATCCGTCCGGAGCTGAAAAGCGAAGCGTTGAAGATGGTGCACGACCTGTTTTTGGACAATAAGAATATTCCCATGGAACAGCATAATCTTCAGGAAGTTGTCATGAATGTGATGGACGATGTGCTGAACAGCCAGGAAGTGATGTGCAATATGCTGGATATCAAGACATACGATGATTATGTCTATTTCCATTCTGTAAATGTGGCAGTATTGTCCACCATGATAGGCGCTGCGTGCAATATGAACAGGGAGGAATTACATACGCTGACCACATCAGCATTGCTGCATGATGTGGGGAAGCGGTTTGTGGAGGATGATGTGCTGAATGTCAGGCGTGCATTGACGGAAGAGGAACGTATCATGATTGTGCAGCATCCCAAGCTGGGCTATGAGTTCCTGAAGGAGAACTTTGATTTTCTGCCAGAGGTTTACAACAGCGTGTTAGAGCATCATGAGTGGTATAACGGCTGCGGTTATCCCATGCGCAAATCCGGGTCTGAGATTCCGATTTATGCCAGGATTATCAAGCTGGCGGATGTGTATGATGCACTGACTTCCAAGCTGCCGTATCATGAGGCGGTATCGCCGTCTGAGGCGGTGGAATATATCATGGCGAATGCAGGGGCAGAGTTCGACCCGGAATTAGTGGATGTGTTCTTGCGCCGCATTGCTGTCTATCCGGTGGGCTGTGAGGTGAGCCTGTCAGATGGAAGAACGGCAGTGGTTATGGAGAATTACAAAGAATTTGTATTGCGGCCGAAGGTAAAGATTATCCCAACCGGAGAGATTATTGACTTGAAATCGGATGATGATGTCAGGAATCTAACGATTTTGGAGTTAATCGTATAACAGGACTATGAAAGTGACAGGACAGAAAGAAACGACAGATTTGCTGTTGGCAGAGAGTTTTAAGGAGCTTGCCTGTCAGCAGCCCATAGAGAAGATTACAATTAAAGCGATTACAGACAGAGCAGGTGTTATCCGCCCGACATTTTACAATCATTTTCAGGATAAATACGAGTTGCTGGAGTGGATTATCCGCACGCAGGTCCTAGAGCCGACCAAGCCGCTGATTCATGCGGGGATGATTGACGAGGCTTTGAAACTGATTTTTACGTCTGTCAAAAAGGAGGGTAAATTTTATCAGAGGGCTGTGCGTTTAGAGGGACAGAACTCCTTTGAAGAAATTATCAGGAGATGTATTGAAGATGCGCTGCTGGAGGTGATTCACGGCAAAGAACATGCGGGAGGCAGGCGCCATCCCTGGCTGACGCCGGAGCATATCGCTCAGTATTATGCCCAGTCCATGTGTTTTGTCGTTGTCAGCTGGATTAAGAGCGGCATGACGGTGGAAACGCAGGAAATTATTGATATTTATAACTATATCATCACGCGTTCCATGATGGATGTCATAGAAGAATTGTGACAGATATGGGAAAGTGTATAAAGAAAACTACAGAATAGCAGAAATGTATATTTGTCATAGACACAGAAAAAGGATTGAATATTTATTTTTTCAATTCTTTTTTTTATACTCTTCTTGAACATGAAAATAAAGTAAGAGGAGCGAAAAGAAATGAGAAAATTTGGAAAAGGAGTTGTCAAACTGAGAATACCGATTTTGATAATCAGCTTGTTGCTGCTGGTCCCATCGGTATTTGGTATTATTAAAACCAGGATTAACTATGATATTTTGTCCTATCTGCCAAAGGATATTGAGACAATGAAAGGTCAGGATATTCTCATGGATGAGTTTAACACCGGCGCATTTTCTATCTGCGTGGTGGAGGGCATGGACAATAAGGGCGTATCTGCATTGCGGAAGCAGATTGAGGCGGTTCCCCATGTGAAGACAGTAATCTGGTATGATTCCATTGCAGATTTATCCGTGCCCATGCAAATTCTTCCAGATAATGTGCAGGAGAAATTCGTAGATGGGGAAGATACCATGATGATGGTGATGTATGATACTTCAATGTCATCGGACGAGACAATGGAAGCGGTAAAGCAGATTCGTACATTGGCGGATAAACAATGTTTCGTCAGCGGGATGTCAGCGGTTGTTACAGACATTAAGGATATTTGCCGGGAAGAGATGTTTGCCTATGTTGCCATTGCGGCAGTGCTGTCATGTATCATTTTAGCCCTGACGATGGATTCGTTTCTGGCGCCGGTATTCTTCCTGTTGAGCATTGGTATGGCTATTTTATATAATTTGGGAAGCAACATGGTGTCCGGTGAAATCTGCTATATCACTCAGGCGTTGGCAGCAGTGCTGCAGCTTGGCGTTACCATGGATTACTCGATTTTCTTGTGGCATAGTTATGAGGAAAATCAAGAGCGGTTTCCAGAGGATAAGAAGCGCGCCATGTCCCACGCGATTTCTAATACGCTGGGATCTGTGCTGAGCAGTTCCACTACTACGGTGGCTGGTTTCGTGGCGCTTTGCTTTATGACATTTACCTTGGGTATGGATTTGGGAATCGTGATGGCAAAGGGCGTCCTGATAGGCGTTGTATGCTGCGTGACCGTACTTCCTTCCCTGATATTGGTTTTTGATAAACCGATTTCCAAGACAAAACACAGGCCTATCATACCGGATATCGGAAAAATAGCGCCCTTTGTAACCAAACATTATAAAATATTTGTGGTGATTTTCCTGATAGTGTTGGGGCCATCGTTGTATGGATATACGCATACCGGCGTCTACTATGATTTGGCAGGTACGTTGCCCAAAGATTTGCCGAGTATCCAGGCAAATGACAAGATGAATGAGACGTTCCAGATGAATGCTACGCACATTCTGCTGTTTGACAGCGAAATGTCACAGAAAGATGCGGGCAGCATGAAAGATGAAATGGAAGCGGTAGATGGCGTATCTGCAGTTCTTGGTCTGGAATCTGTAGTTGGTCCTTCGGTTCCGCTTGAGATGATACCAGAGCAGGCTAAGGAGAAATTTATGAGCGATAATTATCAGATGATGATGATAAGCTCGGAATACAAAGTGGCTTCGGATGAGGTAAATGGGCAGATAACAGAGCTGAATGCAATTGTCAAAAAATACGATTCCACAGGCATGTTGATTGGCGAAGCTCCTTGCACAAAAGATTTGATTACTATTACAGACAAGGATTTTAAGGTTGTAAGCGTAGTCTCTATTGTAGCGGTGTTTCTGATTATATTGCTCACCTTTAAATCCGTTTCCATACCGATAATTCTGGTAGCGGTTATTGAATTTGCCATTTTCATCAACATGGGTATTCCGGCATATACCGGGACAACGCTTCCGTTTATCGCTTCCGTGGTCATTGGAACGATACAGTTGGGAGCAACGGTAGATTATGCTATCCTCATGACCACACGTTATAAGAAGGAGCGCAACTGTGGGGCAGATAAGCAGGAGGCTGTGACCATTGCATTGTCAACATCTGTTTCCTCGATTGTGGGAAGTGCGCTGAGTTTTTTTGCAGCGACCGTTGGCGTGGCATTTTATTCAAAGATTGATATGATTGGTTCTTTGTGTACTCTGATGTCGAGAGGGGCAATCATCAGTATGTTTGTGGCAGTCTTCATCTTGCCGGCAATGTTCATGGTCTTTGACAAGGTCATATGTGCGACCAGTATAGGATTTGGACCAGGTAAGAAAAAGAAAACAAAAACAGAAAAAATAAATGCAGTTTAAATAAACATTGCAAATAAGGTCTCAATGAAAATCGTGTAAATATGAAAAACAGGAGGTTCAGACAATGAAAAATTTAGAGTTAAAGAAGAAGTTCAAAAGTAAATATATGATTCGCGTGGCAGCAGGCGCCGTTACCGTTGCTATGTTAGGCGGCAGCACAGGTTTGGCGTATACCGTCTATGCAGAAAAAGAAGACGATACTGTTAAGGAAGATAGTAAGAAAAGCACCGCGGATGAAAAGGAAATCAAAAATGCGCTGGAAAATGTGCTCTCGACTGCCAAGGAAACGGAGGATGCCGACAAAGAAGAGACAGTCTATGTAGTGGCAAAGGCAGACGGTTCTGCCGACAATGTCATTGTCAGCGAGTGGCTGAAAAATACAGATAAAAAAGCAACGCTGGAAGACGAGTCGGATTTGAAGGATATCGAAAATGTCAAAGGAGATGAAACTTTTACCCAGAATGGCGATAAACTGACGTGGCAGGCAGATGGCAAAGATATCTATTATCAGGGTTCTACAGATAAGGAACTTCCGGTTACTCAGAAAATCACCTATTTCCTCGATGGAAAGGAGATGTCCCCGCAGGAGATTGCCGGAAAGAGCGGTAAGGTCAAAGTACGATTTGATTATTATAATAATAACAAGACAACCGAGATTGTAGATGGCGAAGAATATGAGGTATATGTACCCTTCACGGTTATGACAGGCATGATTTTGCCGGAAGATTACAGCAATGTTGAAGTTACGAATGGAAGAGTAATCTCCGATGGCAACCGCAAAGTTGCCGTAGGCCTGGCAATGCCGGGGCTGAAAGACAGTCTGGATATTGAGGAAGAGGACCTGGAAAAAGATGTGAAAATTCCTGAGTATGTGGAGATTAGTGCGGACGTGGAAAATTTCTCATTGGAAATGACAATGACTATCGCTATCAACGATTTGCTGTCTGGCAGTGATTTAAGCGAAGCATTTGACCTCAGCGCGCTGGAGGAAAACGTAGATACATTATCGGATGCATCCGGGAAGCTGGTTGATGGTACGACAGAATTGTCTAAAGGGCTGGATACGTTATCCGGCAGTATGAAGGAATTTGCCGGTGGAATCAATACCCTCAAAGGGGGAATTGAAAGTTATACGAATGGAGCTTCTCAGCTGAATGCGGGAATCAGCAGCCTTTCTGCTTCTTCCGGTACGTTGATTAATGGTGTGACGACTTTAAACAGCAGTGCGGCTACGTTGAATGATGGTGTGGCAAAGCTGGACCAGACCTTAAAAGCAAAGATGACCTCAGAGGAAAAATCATCTTTAATGAAACAGGCAGATGCGGCTATCGACAGTACCTTTAATGATAAGAAGCAGGGAAGCGAAGCCATTAAAAAACAGGCTTCTCAGACGTTCTATGATAGCCTTGCCGGCAATCAGGCAGCAAAGGACCAGGTAACCGCGGGACTGGGGACATATACGCAGGGCGTGTTGAACTCGGCATTGGCTCCGGCCTATACCCAGGTGGCAGCGCAGACGGCAAAGGCGCAGAAGATGGCGGAGGTGAAGCCGCAGGTGGTCCAGGGAGTTACTCAGGAAGTGGTAAAGCAGGTAACCAGGCAGGTGACTGCAGGTGTGACTTCGACAGCGATTGCCCAGCAGACGGCGGCAGCAGAGCAGGCGGCGGTGCAGGCAGGCGGAACGTTGAATGCAGAGGCGGTGGCGCAGATTTGCAATGCAGTTAATACGGCAGTCAATACGGAAGGCTCAGAAGCGCAACAGCAGATTAATGCATTGGTTGCCGGGCAGCAGGAGACTATTAACAGTCTGGTGGCTGGCAATGTGGACGCCAAGATGAAAGAGGCGGAAGGTCAGATTGATGCGGGTATCAGTTCTGCGGAAGGTCAGGCGCAGATTAAAGCTACGGTAGATGCGCTGGTAAGCCAGACGGTGGGAGCCGTAATGTCCGATAAGACGCTGCAGTCTACGATGGGGCAGGTAGCAAGTCAGATTGTGGCGGGGATTGCAGACGGAGCCAAGGATACGGTGGGGGCTGCAGTTGCAGATACCGCTAAGACAGCGGCCAAAACAGCGGCAGAATCAGCGACTATCACCGCGGTGGATGCGACAAAAGCACAGATTTCAGCCGCCATTAATGCGCAGGATGCAAACAGCGGATATAGTCTGGTGAGCGGTATGCAAACGTTGAGCCAGGGGACACAGACTATGAGTGACAGTATGCCGGCTCTGACAAATGGAATCAGCCAGCTGACGAATGGCGCTGAGACACTTGTATCCAACAACAGCGCTTTGGTTGAGGGAGCCGCAAAACTTTCCAGTGCTACTTCCCAGGTAGAGGAAGGCGTCAAGAAGCTGGATGACGGTTCCAGGGAACTGATGGACGGCATGGTAGAATTCGACGAAGAAGGTATCCAGAAGCTGGCAGACGCTTATGATGGGGATGTCAAGGAATTGCTGAACAGGCTCAAAGCAGTGGTTAATGCGGGAAAAGATTATCAGACTTTCACCAAGGTTGCTGATGGCGTAAAAGGTTCTGTGAAGTTCATTTTCCGTACAGACGCCGTAAAGACAGAGGATGAATAAGGATAGAATCAATGAATATGATAGAAGAGACGGTAGTTGTATTGGGGTTATCACTGGAAATCTTTGGCGCAATGGAGTGCCAAGGTTCCCTGGTGGCAAAAATTGAGAAAAAACAGTTATTTATGTTTTGCGCCATATTGGCAGCCGGGCAGGGATTGGCGCTGGGAATTGGTAATTTCCTGTCCCTGTTCCTGTCCGGGCAGCATATACAGGCAAAAGAGATTTTTCTGGGGCAGGCGGTTGCAGCGGCAATCTTTCTGTTCTTAGGAATCCGCCTGCTTCTCAAAGCTTGGCGGAATGAGAGGATTGTCGAACGCCGGGAGGAAAAATTTCACATAAAAAGATTTCTGGAAATTTACAGCAAGGGCATCCTATTTACATTTTTGGCAGGGATTGCTCTGGGATTTCTTGGCAGCAGCCTAAGGGTCCTTTTGGTCCTGACGCTGTTTTTAACAATCCTGGTTACGGTTATCGGTATGTATACCGGATACCGCCTGGGATTTGAGCATAAGATGAAAGCCTATGTCCTGGGCGGACTCCTGCTGATTGCCGGGAGTGTGGATGTGATTTTCAGATATATGGGGTAAATACCCGGCAAATATAATTTAAGTATAAAAATAGCTGTCAGTCTCGTCAGAGAACAGGACAGCTATTTTTATAGTTTAAGTAAGAATCATGGCTATTTCTTGATTTTCAATTTTGCTACCTTGCTGAATTTAGAATAAACCTTCTTGCCTGTGGAATCTTTCTTGTAGGCTTTGACCTTCACATAATAGGTCTTACCCTTTTTCAGATTCTTTAAGGTCAGTGTATTCTTGGTAATATTTTTGTTCTTGGTAACCTTCTTCTTAAATTTCTTGTCCGTGGAATAGGTAACCTGATAACCGGCTGCGCCAGTCACTTTCTTGATAGTTATAGTCAGCTGTTTCTTTTTCTTGTTTTTTAAAGTAGGTTTGGAAGGAGTCTTTACAGTTATCTGTTCTTGTTTTTTGTTCCATTTTGCTGTCAGCGTAAGGTTGCTGGTCACAGCGCTGTTAAAGTCATATTTTGTATTACCGTTGTACCAGCCGGCAAAGGTGTAACCGTTCTTTTGAGGATTCGCAGGCATTGTTGCTTTCTGACCGTCCAGTATGGACTGGCTGGCTACAGGGGAGCCGCCATCGCTGTTGAAGGCAACGGTGAATACATCCTGGTCCTTCTTCTCTACTGTAACAGTAAAGGATTTTGTGCGTATCTGACTGCGGATGGTAGCATCGCTCGGTGTGGCGGTAAGTGTTGCCGTCAATGTTACCGTTGCATCTCCCTGTTTGTAGCTCGGACGGTTTACCTTGCCGTTAGGAGTAATAACAGCGGTATTTGAAGATTCCCAGGTGATTTTCACGCCATCAGCAGTAGTGGTGGGGAGTGTCAGGTCGGTGGAAGTCTTTGTCACAAGGGTAAGATTTTCTGTAGCTGTTTCTACGCTTTCCACATATGGGGTTGCGGCAGTTTTGTATTGTTTATCGTATTTCAGGCGTAAGTTGTTGTATTCTTCGGAGGTGATGGGCATAATTGTGCCGTGGCTGGAAGTTGGTTTTGGCATGGAATAAATCTTAGTGCCGTCCTCCGCAGTTTCTGCTTCCGACTGCCCAAGGATATTGAATTGTCCGCTGGCAATATTATCAGAAATTCCTGGGAAGATATAATTGCCATTGCGGTCCGCAATCAGGCAGTAAATGTCTTCATTTTCGTCTAGGTCGATGTCTTTGTATGATGCGAGCATTTTGGCATTTTCCTTGTCATCATCATTCAGTTTGTAAATACAGGGTCCTTCAATTTTTATGTTGCCGCACTCTAGAGAATCCTTATATACAAGTTCCCATTTTGTGCTCAGTAAAGAAGCGCTTCTCTCGCAGTATACATGTTTGGTGGGGGTTCCGTATGTGTTTGTGCTGCCAGCTTCGTTCTTGGTGTAACGATAATAATAACCGTCCGCTGCTTTGACAACAGTGGTGTCAATGACTGCGCCATCCTCCTGAATCCATACTTCCGGTTCTGAGAAATCATAGAAGTCTGTGGTAGTAGCATAGTATAGATTCTGTTTGGCGAAATTGTTGTCAGATATTGTGGAAGCCCAGAAGACAACATACTGTTCGGTTTCATCGTCCCAGTATGCTTCCGGTGCCCAGGTACATCCGGCATTCTCTGGCGCGACAGGGCATTCTCTTTGTTCCGACCAGTTTACTAAATCAGTAGATTCCCAAACCATGATGCTTTTGCTGCCTGTTTTTATGTCGAATCCCCTGCCAGGATGTGTTACGCCGTCTACTGTGATGGGTGCAACATTTAAATCTGTTGCCAGCAGATAGAATTTGTCGCCTTCATGGGAACGGATGATAAATGGGTCGCGAAGACCGTGCGTTCCCAATTTAGATTCTAAAATAGGATTCTGGTCATTCAGTGCAGTGAAGTTCAAGCCATCTTCGCTGATGCCGAAATAAATACGTTCATCCTTTTTACTGGGGGTATAGGGAAAGTAGACAAAAAGGTAATCCGTTGTCTCCGGCGTACCTGCCGCATTGGCATAGACTGGCTGTTCGATGAAGTTGTCAGTGCCTGCCGCCTGTACATGGATGAAATTGTCTGTCGGCAGCAATGTGACAGCAATAGCAATCGCGGTAAAATTTGCGATTGTTGATTTCAAAAAATTCTTAAATTTCATAATAGTATCCCTCCTTGTTAGTGATAATTATAGTAAAATGTCACAAATATTATATCATGGATTATAAAAATAGTAAAAGGATTTTTAAATATAACCATAAAAGTTGTTGATTTTTAGTAAAAGATTTAGTAAAATGGACATAGGTAAATGCCATTTGAGAGGAAGCTTTTTTGGCGTTTTTAACAAGTTTATAAAAGGAGGAAGTGTATGATTAAGAAAAAGTTCATCAAACAGTGTCTGGCAGGATTTTTATCATTTGCCATGACAGTCACACTGTTTCCGGCCGGTATGCCGGAGACGGTTCAGGCGGCGGATGCACCGCAGCCTGCGTTGCATTATGACATGAGCCATGCGGATGGGAAATTGACCGATATAAGTGGAAATTCCCATGATGCGCTGTTGAAAAATTTTACGGATGCTGATTTTGCAACGGAAAATGGAGATACAGCGCTGAATTTTGACGGAACTGAGAAATATGTGGAGATTCCGTCCGGGGTTATTAAAGGAAATGGCAAAGAATCTTTTACTATTGAAGCTTCTTACACAGATGGACGTCAGGAAGGGGCTTGGTTATTTACGTTGGGAGCTACAGTGGGCAGTTACCCCAATGTAAAAAATTACCTCTTTGTATCGCCATATTCTAACCAAGGCGATTATACTGGTAAGCTGTTAGGGGCAATTAAAGATGCTGAAGCGGAGTTACGTTACGATAAGAACACGGCGCTGACCGGAGATGCAGAAGGTAAGAATATTGTCACAGTGGTTTTTGACAATGGTGATGTTACTTATTATCTGAATGGGGTGAAAGCAGCAACAACAGAGTCAGGATATAAGATACAGGACATGTTGAGCGACAACAGCACGGATAGTTGTATTGGATATATTGGTAAGTCCCTGTATGATGGAGACGCATATTTTAAAGGTGCACTGTCGGAATTTAAGGTATATGAAACTGCACTGACAGAGGAACAGGTTACAAGCATCCACAGTGAAAAGGCTGCTGCCTGGGAAGCTGAAAAGAAAGTGCTGAGAGTAAAAAAAGCCTTACTGGAGACAATGTTGAATGGAAATAAAGGGCTTGATGAGGTATCAACAGATTTGTCATTTCCAGCAGAAATGGAGGGCATCAGCTTGACATGGACATCTTCCAACACAAGTGTGGTCGCTGCGGACGGAAAGGTACATGCCACAGCGGAAGGTCAGAAAGTGACAGTGAAGGTGAGCGGGAATTTAGAGGGCATAAAGCTTGAAGAAGAGTGGGAGCTTAATGTTATTACTGCAGAAGGGGCAGAGTATAAAGCGTTTGAGGCCATGACGATTCCGAATGCGGATGATATCAAGGGAAATATTACGCTGTTAAGTGAGGGTGTGGGGGGTTCCCCAATCACCTGGACATCTTCCGATGAAGCTGTAGTCAGCCCAGCGCCTCAGGGAAAGAAGCCTGCTGGCGTGGTTACAAGACCAGACGAAGATACAACGGTAAAGCTGACAGCAACACTTAAACAGGCCAGTGGGGATAAGAAGAAAGATTTTGATGTTACCGTAAAGAAGAAAGCTGTGATAGGCGAGATGACCGACTATGTATTTGCTTACTTTGCAGGGGATGGAGAGGGTGAGCAGATTTTTCTGGCAACCAGCCGCGATGGCATGAACTGGGAAGAGTTAAATAGCGGAGAGCCGGTATTGAAATCTGAAATGGGAACCACAGGATTGCGTGATCCTTATATCCTGCGTTCGCCGGAAGGAGATAAATTTTATCTTGTAGCAACAGATTTAAGCATTGCTTTGGCGAACTGGAACTGGAGCGCTGTCCAGAGAAGCGGAAGCCAGGCATTGATGGTCTGGGAATCCGATGATTTGGTCAACTGGACGAACCAGCGCATGGCAGTAGTCAGTGCCAAGATTGAGGCGGGCTGTACCTGGGCGCCGGAAGTTTTTTATGATGATACTACCGGAGAATATATGTTGTTCTGGTCGTCTTTGGTGAAGGGCGAGAATTATGATAAGCATAGAGTCTACTATGTTAAGACGAGGGACTTCTATACATTTACAGATCCCCAGATTTGGATTGAGAATAGTTTCAGTACGATTGATGCCACTGTAATCAAGGGAGAAGATGGTAAATATTACCGTTTTTGCAAAAATGAAAATAACGGCGCAAAATATATCTATGAAGAAGTGGCAGATACGCTTCTCGGAGAGTGGAAAGGCGTAGGCTGGACGGACACACCTAAGAAGATTGGCGGCGGTGAAGGCCCTTGCTGCTTTAGGATTAACGATGATGACAGGGAGAGCGTAGGCGCAAATTACTGTCTGTTGATTGATGACTTTGGCGGAGTGAGATATTATCCGATGCTTACGGATGATTTGGCGTCTGGAGAATTCGTGGATGCTAAAGATAAGGCAAATCTTCCTAAGAAGCCATGCCATGGTACGGTAATGAATATTACAGCAGATGAGTATAAGGCGTTAATGTCCAAATGGGGAACACCAACATTGGCCGAGGACAGTGTGCCAGCATATGTAACTCCAGGGTATAAGCTTCCAGCAGAAGTAGATATTATCCTTGGCGGAGAACAATCTACGGAAGCGGTAATTTGGGATAAGACGGCAAACGACTTTCAGGAAGCAGGAACAGTGCAAGTCACTGGAACGATTCCTTCTATGAATAACCTGAAAATAAGCAAAACGATTCAAGTTGTATCAGAAAATCTGCTCTATTTTATTGACTCAGGAGTAGGAGAATGGAATGAGAAGCTGTCAACATCCGGTAATTATGAGACTGTCAAACAGCTGGTCGGTCTGCGCAATGAAGTTCCAGACCAGTTATATGCGGAGGGCAGCTGGGGGTTTGTCAACACTGATGATTATACTATTGCAGGAAACCGTACAAATGAAGAAGATTCTATTTATACGAACGGTTGGTGGGCAAAATCAGGAAAGAAATGTGAGTATATCATTCCTCTGGAAAATGGCAGTTACACGGCAACCGGTTATTTTGCAGAGTGGTGGTCAGTGACGAGACCTGTAAAGTTCTATGCACAGTATACGGATGCTTCTGGGAAAACAGTAGAAAGTGAAGCCAAGGTTATCACCTTAAGTGGATCAAATGCAAGACAGACAGCCACAATCTCCTTTGAGGTAACAGGTGTGGCAGATAAAACGGACGTTCATTTCTATGCAGAGAAAGCAGAAGGAAACCAAGATCCTGTTATTGCGGGTCTTTCCGTTGAAAAATTTGTTCCCGTAACAGAGGTTACATTGGATAAGGCAACGCTCGCCTTGAATACAGGTGGTACAGCGACACTGAATGCAACAGTTAAACCGGATGATTCTACAAAGAAAAAAGTTACCTGGGCATCTAGCAATGAGGCAGTAGCCAGTGTTGTTGATGGAAAAGTAACCGCAATCTCAGCAGGAAACGCAAAGATTACAGCAACGGCAGGAGGCAAGACAGCAACCTGTGACGTGACAGTAACGGCTCCCGTAACACCGCCAGATAAGCCGGTTACTGTTCCGATAAGCGGACTGACATTGAATCCTAATCAGGCGTCGGCAACGCTCGCTGTGGGAGGTAAGACTACGTTTACTGCAGTAGTTGCACCTGCCAATGCAACAGACAAGAAAGTGACCTGGTCCACCAGTGACCCCAAGGTTGCAGCGATTACTGGACCGGATAGCAGCGGCAAGATTACTGTAACCGGCAAGAAGACAGGAACGGCAAAGATTACGGCAGCAGCCGGAGGAAAGACAGTTACCTGCACTGTAACAGTAGTCAGTCTCAATAAGACGAAGCTGACGCTGGGCAAAGGCGAGAAGTTTACCCTTAAAGTGAACGGCACGAAAAAGAAAGCGACCTGGTCTGCGAGCAGCAATGGGGTAATGGTTAAGAATGGCAAGCTTACAGCGAAAAAGGCTGGCAAGAAAGCAGTTACTATCACTGCCAAGGTAGACGGTGTGAGCCTTACCTGCAAGGTGACAGTTAAAAATGCACCCAAGAAGATTAGCCTGAATGCGAAGTCTAAGACTTTGAAGAAAGGCAAGACTTTCAAAATTAAGGTGAAATTCCCCAAAAATACTGCCAGCAACAAACTCACCTACAAGAGCAGCAATCGGAAGGTTGCCAAAGTAGATACTACTGGTAAGGTAAAGGCAGTTAAGAAAGGTAAAGCAACGATTACAGTTACGACTTTCAACAAGAAGAAAGCAAAGCTTAAGATTACGGTAAAATAAAAGGTTAAGAGCGTATCCTCTGGGTCATAAATTGATTCAGGGGATGCGGTTTTTTGTATTTGATATCTGTATTTGGGTGGCAAATTTTGGGATGGAAGTTGTCTGAAAATTAAATTTCGTAGAATCTTAGCACAATTTCAAAACAGGTTCTTGAGTTATGGAGATAATTATGCTACAATAATGTTCAAATGGATTTCAGGAATTTCTTTTGATATATTTGGCAATTTGGATAGAAAATATCAGTATTTGCCAAAGAGAAAAATATACGGACAAGTATAGATATGTCAAATATCATCGGAGGAAGTTTTCGAAAAACTAAGGAGGAACCTGTGCTCATAATTTTGTTTTGAGCATATAATATTCAATAAAAGCGAGGGGCAAAGATGCAAGAAGAAGTAGCTTATGGAGTGAGAGAGGATACCTTTCTCGCAGATATGCCGATTGAGTCGAGAGAGAGGACAGAAATCTGGCGGACACAGAATTTGAAGGAAGAAAAAGGCATGAAAATGATATATGCGGCTTTAAATCATAAAAAATTGCCGGACTAAGAGATTGCTGTAAATTAGTTTTGTATGTTGAATTTGGTAAGTGTGGGTATTGCATTTATCCTGATATATGAAGTTAATTTACAGCAGTTTTATTTATGAGATTAAAATATGCACAGTTTACAGAGATGAGGTTTATTTTTCATCTCACGTACGCAGGGATCTCGCTAGCAAGATTCCTGCTTTGTAAATTATACGGAAGAGGGAGGTTGATTATGGGGGAGTACAGAACTTTTGTCTTGGAACTGGTAAAGAATAACGGTATTTTACAGAATAAGAAAATGCCCAGTTCCAGTTTTATGTTATTTGACTACTTTAATGTTTTATATTATAAAGAATTAGAAGGCAGGGAGAAATGTTATGAGAACTATTTTTCTCTGGAAGACCCATTTGAGAATGGCTCCTATTACAAAGTGTCCAGTAAAACTTTAGGTTTATATCAGCATAAGCAAGAGTTGGCAGGGATGAAGAATCCTTTTTTGGTTGAAGAAAAGGGGGAGCAGCTATCGGAAAAGCCGTTTCTGGGGATTGTTCAAATTAGCTTGTGTAGGGAGAGTTTTGCCAGAAAATGGGAGCATATGGAAGATTTTTTGAGATACTGTGAGAGTATTGTCAAGGATATTGCCGAAAAGGTTGGTTCGGATTCTGACAGGTGTTTATACCGGAGTTCTAATACAGGGGATTTCTGTCTTGTTGTGCGGACAGGCAGTGTGGAGGAAATATATGAGATAGCCTTATATCTGAATAGGTTTAATGATAATTCGGATGACAGGGATGATAATCAGATACGGTTTTCCACATATACCAGTGTGGGGATTGAATGTATAACCGCAAAGGATGGAAGTTACTGTACACTGAGCAAGCGGTTTGTCGATAGCCATTCGGAAGTAAGATTTGCCTTGCGGTTTTCGGCAGGTCCATCGCTGGCAAAGGAGTTCAATAATCTTAAACAGATAAAGGTAAATAAAGAGGAATGTACAGTAAACAAAGGGGTGTTTGGGAGGTATGATTATCTTTTACATATAGGAATGAAGGAATTTGCGGAAATTTATCCCCTATTGTGTGAGAAGAAATTAGGAAAGGTAGAGGCTGGCGGAGTAAAAGGAAATAGTGGTGGAGGAACCGAGGGGAACTGTGGTCAGGTATTGACGGATTTGCAAAAAATTCTTATGCAGCCCAGTGTGCGTATTATCAATGAACGCATACTGGTGGATTTAAGTTCCATATCTGCCGGGAATAGAACAGAGCCGGATTTTGCCCGAAATATTGCAGATGTCCAACAGGAGATAAACGATAAGAATCAAAGTTTGTTTAGGGAAATTAAAGCTCTGAAAAGTTATGACCATGTATTTTTTGAGGAACATCGGGCATTTCTGGATTTGTTCCGTGAAACGAAGGAGCTGTATAAAGCTTTTTCAGCAATTGGAGTGGAAGAAGACGCATACATGAACTGGCTGATTTTCTATCAGGATATGAAAGTTCTGTGCAGCAACCTTAATAAATGGATAGATACAGTAGAGCGGGAAATAAAAGACGAGAATGAGAATAAGGAGTGGCGGATTTCTATTTTGAGGAGTTGGCGCAATAACATCCAGGCAATCAATGAGTATACAAGGTTGGTGCAGAATGTCAATTACCAGAATTATCAATCTCCTTCCTATGAGATACAGACGCAAAGTGATGCGGAAAAGCTTTTGGTGGCATATCGGGAGCTTATGGAAGTCTATTTTGAGTCTTGCTATAAATTAATGAAAAATGAAATGAAAGAGAAAGCCGAAAAAAAGGAGCAGGAAGGAAAGAAATCCATATCAGAGGAAAACTTGGAGCATATGCATCCTATCATATATCCGGAATTATCTAAAAGTAAAGTGGTGGTAATGGCAAGTTTTCTTCCGATGAAAGAGAACAGAGGCAGTGAGCGGATACTTGTCTGTACAGTACCTTCGTTTGAATATTTTGGGCGGTTATATGATTTGCTGCCGTGGATTATGCATGAATCGTCTCATCATATAAGAATATTGGAGCGGGGGGAAAGAAATGGATTTGTGTTGGAATATAGTATGCGTACCTGTTTCCGTAATGCGATAGCTGATATTTTAATGGGATTGTCGGATGACAGGTTATACGAGGGCGTGGGAACGATAGAGGACTTATTGGTGGAAAGCATGTTAGATGCACTAAAAGAGTTTTATCCTCCGAATGAGTTGAAAACATATAATTTTGAAGAACTTGTGCGAAAATTGGTAGAATTGCTCAAGGAACTGTTTATGACAGATAGATTTACCACCTTACGTGAAAGGATAATTGATAAAGATAGCATACAGAAGACGGCTGCCACCGCGTTGTTAAATGAATATAGGCAACGGTGTATGGTTGGTGATAAAATTAATTCTTTTGAAAAATTATATCAAATACCGTATGATAAACATGTTCTTGAGAATTTAATGGAAGAGTTGTTGGAAATATACTGGTATGAACTGCCTGAGGAACTGAAAGATGAGTTTTGGGAAAAGCGTATCAGAATAGAAGATTTGCAGCTTTTGGTACAGCTTGCGGAAAATAAATTGACAGATTTGTGGATCACCATGAAGGGAAATGGATATGATTATGCAGTGAAGAACTATATTTATTCGGTGAGAACTCTGTCGCGGATTTACCATACATTTCGTGGATTTGGCAAGGGCAAAGAATTTGGCAAACGGAAAAAGTTTTTGGAAACAGTGTATAAATATTCTGTTAAAAATCTACAAAACTTCAGGAGTTATGATAAGGACAGGATTCTGGAAGACCCAACAGTAAACCAGGCATTTCGGCGGATGGGGCTGAAAAACCTGGATGAGCGGGAATTTGTAAACCAGATGGAAGAAAAATTTAGCCATATTGATGGAAGGATGATATTGGCTTACCATGAGTTGGGAATTAGAACATACCGTGAAGCAAACGCCGATTTGCTGATGGCATTGTCTTTGAATATGACGGCATTTGGTTACTGCAGACAGGTGTTTCAGACAATCAGTGAGGCAAAGTTGCAGTCGGACTACTATGATTATGGAAATATTAATTATGAGCGATTGCGCACGATTGCAGCAGTGCTCCTGTGGAAAGAAAAATCAGGGAATGAAAAGACATCCAGAGGAAAGAAGGTAAGCGTATGGGGGAAGAGCATTGCCGATGAGGGGAAAATATATTGCTGCAATATTCTGAAATATATTCGTGAGAAAATGTTTAGGGGACAAGAGGCAGAGGGTAAGGAAGAGGATATAAAGTCATTGCTAGGTGCGGTGAATGATGGGATTGAAGAATATTTGAATTGCCCAGATGAAGACAATTATAAAAGAAAGTTGTTGTTGTATGGGCTAATCAGGCAGGATAAGAGTGTCCTAGACCCACAATTGCTGGAAATATGGGAAAAATATCAGAAGATAGTGTCAATTTGCAGGAAATATCGGCATCTGTTCTGGCGGCTGGAATGTTTTCTGGTAGGGTTGAGTTATGTGCTGGATGGGCAGATGATAGTTGCTGATGGAGAATTATACAGATATATGAAAAAAATATGTTTGAGAGAGGAGGAAAGGGGAGCAAAAGGCAATGGGTGCTCATGGGAGAAAGATTTGCCGGACTATCTGGCAGATACAAAGAGAAGCGTTGGAGATTATTATAATAATCCTGAAACGGTATATACAGAAAAAACGGAACAGAAATTAGATAATACAATTGATTTTATTCAGAATTATTATTATCATAACAGATTTAGGTTATGGGGGAAGAGATATGAAGAAAGTGGAGATACGCTATGCGGAGAGCCTGTCTGAGGTATATGGACAGGTAGAAGAGATTGCAGAAAAAGTGAGAAATAAAAATGGGGTAAAAAGACCGTTATTTTGGTTTCGCGGCGTTTCCAACACAAATCACAATCTGGAACCAAATATCTTCCGGGGGGCAGATTATATTTTTAACGAAAAGAAAACTTACAGCAATAATCATTTGCGTGAGGATTACCGTTTTCAGAGTTTTATGTCACGCAATTTTGATAATGTGACAGAGCGTCTGCCACAGTCAGTTATCGAATGGCAGGAGATTATGCAGCACCATTTTACCAAAACTAGGTTGATGGACTGGAGCGAATCGCTGACAGTTTCGTTGGGGTTTGCGTTGGATGCTTTTATCACTCCGGATCAAAATATGGAGACGAAGAGGAAGCAGACCCTGACGCCTGCGATTTGGATTCTGCAGCCGTTTGACTTAAATATGGAAGTTTACCGTTCGTTTTATAAGGGAGGCAGGTTTCTGGTTTCCAATGTGTTTGATGATTTTCCGGGAAAGAGCGATTTTGTGGAGGATATTAGAAAAGAACTGGGAAATAATGAGAGAATTTACGTCAACTTAGATAAAGAGCGGAATATGAACGTCCTTGTCAGTTTATCGGCTTTGGAGCATTTAAGAAATTCATATAGGGGCAGGGAAACAGATGCAATAAAGAATTTTGAGATTAATCCGTTCTTTTATTTATTGCTACGCTATTACTCTGACGGCATTCCGGTGGATTTGGGGCAGCTTCCGCCTTTAGCTATCATCCATCCCTACCATAGCCAGAGAATAAAAATGCAAAGGGGTGTGTTTACAGTGTTTCCGTATTATATCCCTGACAAAGAGATGAAAGATATAAAGAAGCTGTTAGGGAAATATCCACCGATTGCCATGGAATATATGGAGAAATGTATCCCATACCTTTATAAAATACAGATAACAGACCCACAGAGAGTGGCGGAGGAATTAATAATTACAGGTGCGAAGCGTGGAGGGCTTTATCCCGACATGGAAAACATTTCAAAAGACATAGAGAGCGGAGGTTGATTTTGCGTAAGCCTAGGTTTCTGGGAATGGTCAGTAAAGTAAAATGCTTTGGGGAGTAAACAAAACAAACAGTGGAGGAAAGAAGACAATGAAAATGCAACAACCAAACTCATTGCAGCCATCCTTACAGTGGCAATGGCAGTGACTGGGATATTTCCGGGCACTGCAGCCAAAGCCGTGGCAGAGAAGAGCGGGACAGAGAATGAAGTGAAGGCTGAGGCGAATACTTTAGAGGGCGAGGAGGAGTATGTAGGTTACTTGTTTGCTTATTTCACGGGGGCCAGCAGGGCGATTCATTTTGCCGTCAGTGCGGATGGTTACCATTACACAGCACTCAATAACAATAAGGCAGTCATTACCCAGACGGTGGGCAGGAAATCAGCGCGCGACCCTTATATTATCAAAGGGCAGGATGGCGATTACTACATGATGGCAACCGATTTGTATGGGGGAAACCAGCAGGAGAAATTGGACAAAAATGGCAATTATGTGTGGGGAGCCAATACCGGCATTGTTACCTGGCATTCCATTGATTTGGTGAATTGGGAAAATGAGACGCTGATTAGCATCCGCGGCGAGTATGACAGCGCCAGTGCAGACAATCAGCGCATGGTCTGGGCGCCTGAGGCAATCTGGGACGAGGACAAAGGCGAGTATATGGTTCCAGCATTAGAGCCGCCGCTCCATTTATAGTACATGTAAAACTTTCCATCCTGTTCCACAATATCGGCATTCAGACAGTTAGTGTCCGACAAGCCCTGCACTGGAGCAAGATTAAGACTGGTAGGTCCTGGATTATAGAGCACCTTCGGCTCCTGCGTAAAGCTCTTAAAATCCCTGGTATAGGAGTACCAAATCATCAATTTGTCCCCATACTGCTCTCCGCCCTCCATGGACCAGTGAACGCAGTTGGCGGTTTCCGATAAATTGACAGAGGGTTACCTGCCGATTGACTACGATACTTCTGTGGGAGCGTCAAGCCAACAGAGTCCAGGTGAACTGTGCGGACCCAAATATGTGGAGGGCGGCGATGTCTATAAGCTTAATGGACAGGAAAAATGGATATTGGTTGCCGATTACAATTGGGCGAAATATTATGGCATGGCGGAATCCAAGGATCTTGTGCATTGGGATATGGTAGCCGAAGACGCGTGCACCATCAATTTCTCGGAGGGGGACGGCAATCCCAAGCACGGTGCAGTGATTCCCATCACAGCTGAGCAATATGAGGTGTTCTGGCAGAAATGGGGCAAAACGTCAGCAGACGGAACCGGCAATTCTTCGACCACGATTCCGCATACGGTTACCAGCGCATACCCAGATTCTCCCTATGCGGATGACAACACGATTACGCCGAATGACGGCAGACCCATAGCTGTCTACGATTTCGAGACGGTGGACGGCAATACCATCAAAGACAGCTCCGGCAGGGGCAACGATGCAGTGATGGTTGGTACGAAGGGGAGCGGAAGTGACCAGTGGAGCATCAATAGCGGAGAGCTCAAGCTGAACAACAGCGCAACCGTGAGGGTGGACAGCGGCAATGGAAGTTACCTCAAACTGCCCGATATTTTTAATTCCGGCATGGATACGATGACAATTTCGTTTGATGTGAATACAGGTGCTTCCCAGCACAAGCATTATTTCACCTGGGTAGTTGGAGACGAGTTCATTACCAGCGGTCCTGTAGCCGACAAGTATTTCTACGGCAGGGTTCTCAAGGGAAACATCATGGGGCATATCACAAAGAGCGGATATGGCTCAGAGATAAAGGCGGATACTACCGTGTCGATAATGTAGGCACGATGGTTAACGTGATGTATGTCATCAAGCCGGACCGAATCAGTGTGTTCCGCAATGGAATCCTTGTGGGTGAAGCGGCAACTACGGTTAAAATCTCTGATTTGGGAACATCACTTAAGAGTTATTTCGGAAAATCATTCTATGGTGATAATGGGTTGTTTAACGGTTCTTTCGACAATATAGAAATTTATAACCGTGCATTGACCGATGCGGAGATTTTGGAGAGATACCCGCAGACCGGAAGTAATTCTGTGCTGCAGAAAGCTGCCATCCAGGGTGGAAAGGTTATTCGGGAAGAATTTGATGAGGCAAACCATACCGTGACGCAGTATGTCAGCGTTAATAACAGCACAATAAAGAATTTAAAGAGCGTAGCAGTGGATTTCACGGTATTATCTGGTTACACAATCAGCGGACTGAAAGGTACGTACAATCTGCTGGACGGTGCGAAAGTGACAATTACCTCCAAAACGGATGCTGCTGACAGTGCAGTGTGGACAATCAGGGCAGTTCCCTGCAATAACCCGGTGCTTGGCGGGCTGTACGCAGACCCCGACATTGATGTGTTTGATGGAAAGTATTATATTTACCAGACAACTGACGGTTATACTGGTTGGAATAACGGAAGATATCATTTTACCTGGTCCTGCAACGATACCGGGGAGGATACCTACAGCATCAGTTATGCGGTGGCGGATTCCCTCTATCCACAGAAGAATGCAGACAATAGCTGGGGTGATTTTACGGTGGAAAGCAGAGGCACTATTTTATATAAAGTGCCGGAGGAGGATATTCTGGGAACCGGGCATCACTGTTTTGTGAAGTTACCGGGAACCGAAGAGTATTATATCGCATATGCGAGATTTGGCACGCCGCTCTCAGATTATGTGGGCGACAAAAATGTAAAAGGCTGCCACCGCGAGGTATGTCTGGAAAAAGTCAGCTTTGATGACGATGGCCATATCGAAAGGATTACGCCGACCCACAGGGGTATTCAGGAGGCTGTGACAGCAAATGTACAGGTTGTCTATCAAGCGGCGGCAAAGTACAGGCAGGAAACGGCACGGCACAGACTGAGATTACCTCCTATATTCCATACAAAGGAATGGGCACAGTGGTTACCGCAGTGCCGGATACGGGAAAGGCATTTGACCAATGGAGCGATGGCGTGAAGACGGCGAGCCGTACAGACATCGGAGAGAAAGATACCTCAGTTGCGGCATATTTTAAGAACGATGAGCACAGGCATGTGCATACCTATGCAGACAGTGTACAGCCGGCAACCGCGGCGGCAGACGGCAAAATTGTCAGTAAATGTGCTTGCGGTGATGTGAAATCTACGACCATCATTCCAAGAATTAAGGAGGTAAAACTTTCTGCAGAAACATTTACCTTCAATAATAAGACGAAACTTCCTGCGGTGACTGTATATGACAGGAATTCACAGAAGATTTCTGCGGCTTTCTACAGCGTAACAGCATCTGCCGGCAGGAAGAAAATTGGAACATATCAGGTAACTGTTGCATTCAAAGGAAATTACAGCGGGACTGTGACCAGGAAATTCCGGATTGTTCCAGCAGGCGTTAAGCTGACCAAAGTCTCGGCGGCGAAAAAGGGGTTCACTGCAAAGTGGAAAAGGAAGTCCGGCCTCAGCGGTTATGAACTGCAGTATTCTACAAACAGGAAATTTGCCAAAGCCAAGGTGAAAAAGATAACAAAAGCGAAAACAACCAGTAAGAAAGTGACGAAACTGAAGGCAAAGAAAAAATATTATGTGAGAGTCCGCACCTATAAAATGGTGGGTAAGACGAAATATGTTTCATCCTGGAGTAAATCCAAAATGGTTAAGACGAAATAAAAGCCGCTGATTGAAAAAGGGCTGTTGTAAAAGTACGAATTCTTCCCACAGATAGCAGATGTTTCTACATGCTGTCTGTGGGAAGAATTGTCTTGCAGCAGTCCCTTTTTATTCGCGGATATGGTCAAGCCCCTGGGCAATGATTGTCAGCACATGGGAATCGAGCAGGGAGTAATAGATGGTTTTGCCCTCCCTGCGGTTCTTGACCAAACGGTTCTGTTTGAGTATACTGAGTTGATGGGAGATAGCGCTCTGTGACATATCAAGTTCTTTGGCGATATCATAGACGCATTTTTCTTTGTCCAATAATGCATATAAAATCTGAAGCCGGGTCGGGGTTCCGAAGATTTTAAATAATTCTGCCAGTTGTTCAAATTCATTTTGAGTCATATTGAGCCCCTCTTTCTAGCTGAACTGTTATTTATAAAAATATCACAGAAAGGAAAAACTGTCAAAAGGATTAATATAAGTATATGAACATTTTATTGATTGCAATCAACGCCAAATATATCCATTCCAACCTTGCGGTATACAGCCTCAAAGCGTATGCGAAAGCATATCAGGAGCATGTGCAGCTGATGGAGTACACGATTAACCACCGCACGGATTATATTTTGCAGGAAATTTATAAACAGCAGCCTGATGTGCTGTGTTTTTCCTGTTATATCTGGAATTTTCGTTATGTGCAGGAGCTTGTTACGGAATTTCATAAGCTTGCGCCAGAGGTTCCCATCTGGGTGGGAGGACCGGAGGTGTCATATGAATCAGAAACATTTCTGATAGATTATCCCATGGTACAGGGGGTAATGATTGGGGAAGGGGAAGCAACGTTTTGTGAGCTGTGCCGTTTTTATGTGGAAGGGACAGGCAGCAGTCTGAGTGCAGATATTGCTGCCAGAAACAGCGGAAATGGCAGGACGGAAGGATTGGAAGTGATTTCCGGGTTGGTGTTCCGAGATGATGAAGGGAAATGTGTACGCACTTCTGCAAGGGCGCCGCTGCCTATGGATGAGCTGCCGTTCTGTTATGAGAATCTTCAGGATTTTGACAACCGGATTATCTATTATGAAACCAGCCGAGGGTGCCCTTTTTCCTGCAGCTATTGTCTTTCTTCCATAGAGAAAGGACTGCGGTTCCGTTCCTTGAATTTGGTAGAAAAGGAATTGCAGTTTTTCCTGGAGCATCGTGTGCCCCAGGTGAAATTTGTAGACAGGACGTTCAACTGCAGCCACAGCCATGCGCTTGCAGTCTGGCGTTATTTGAAAGAGCATGACAATGGCGTGACCAATTTCCACTTTGAGATTTCAGCGGATTTGCTGACCGAGGAAGAATTGTCATTGATTGCTTCTATGCGTCCGGGGTTGATTCAATTGGAAATCGGGGTGCAGTCCACTCATAGCGCCACCATACGCGAGATTCGCCGCACGATGGATTTGCCGCGTCTAAAGCAGGTGGTTTCCAGAGTGCGCAGTATGGGAAATGTCCATCAGCATCTCGATTTGATAGCAGGACTGCCGGAAGAAAATTATGAGTCTTTTGCCGAATCTTTTCGACAGGTTTACGCTATGAAGCCGCAGCAGCTTCAGCTTGGTTTCCTGAAAGTGCTCAAAGGTTCCTGTCTCTTTGAACGTCAGGAGGAATATGGTCTGGTGCATCAGGAATTTCCACCCTACGAGGTGCTGCGCACGCGCTGGCTGTCTTATGGTGAGATATTAAAGATTAAGCTTGTGGAGGAAATGCTGGAGGTTTATTACAACAGCGGACAGTTTGGGCTGACCATGAAGGCCCTGGAATTGACGGAAGATAATCCGTTTGATTTGTATTTGAAGCTGGGAGAATTCTACGAGCGTCATGGGCTGTTTGCCATGAATCATTCGCGAATGCGCCGTTGTCAGATTTTGTTGGAATACATCGGGGAACAGGACCCGCTGCAGCGGGAACTTTATCAGGAAACGTTGACTTTTGATTTATATTACCGGGAACGTATGAAGAGCAGACCGCCATGGGCGCCGCCGCTTTCTGAGTTTAAGGAGATGTCTAAGGAATATTGTCCCAAAGGGAAGTCCATGCATTTGGAAGCGTTCTGGTATGATATGGAACAAATTCTGCAGGCAAAGACGTTGGAAACATATCCTGCAAGGAAAGATGCCCGGCAATTTTTCCTGTTTTCCTATGAGGAACGCGACCCATTGACCGGGCAGGCAAAGGTTGAATGCATAAGGAGGAATCATGGACACATGTGTGGTAGTTGATTTGGAAATGACAGGATTAAATTTTAAGACAGACCGTATTCTGGAAATTGGCGCGGTGAAGCTGGAAGAGGGCAACATCAGCAGCGTCTTTCACCGGATGGTGAATCCGAAGATGATATTGACAGAGGAGATTATAAGCCTTACAGGAATCACCAATGAGATGGTGCAGGAAGGGTGTGACTGCGGACAGGCGGTACAGGAATTTCTGGCATTTGCAGAGGGGCTGCCGCTGGCAGGGCATAATCTGATGTATGATTACAGATTTCTCAAACAGGCGGCGGCGAATCAGGGGCTGGAACTGGAAAAAGAGGGTATTGATACATTGAAACTGGCAAGGAAGCTGCTGCCGCTGGCCGAGAAGAAATCTCTTGATTATCTGTGCGGCTTTCTTCACATAGACCGCGCCAGAAAGCACCGGGCGTTGGAGGACGCCAGGGCCACGGCAGAGCTGCTTTTGTATCTGTATAAGGAGTTTGCCGGGAAAGAACCTGAAGAATTCCGGGCACAGCCGCTGCATTTTAAGGTAAAAAAACAACAGCCGGCAAGCAAACGTCAAAAAAGACACTTGAAAGAATTGGCAGAATATCATAAAATTGAACTTGACCAGGAACTTGACAGCCTGACAAGAAGCGAGGCTTCCCGAATGGTAAACAAGATTATTTTAACCTGTGGAAGGATACCCGGCTGATGTATCGGCTAAAATTCAATGCAGGTAGCTGTCTAACATAGAAAGGATAGGCTCTTTCATCAGAGAATTAAGTTTGGCAGCGGAAGCTTTTAAATCCTCAATCCGTGACAGGTCATCGTTTGCCGCATAGAGTTCGGCAAGAAGATTCCAGGTTGCCTTGATATCGCTTCCTATGGATACGGCAAAGGCGAGTACGCAGATAGCTTCCCGGGAATGGGAAAGTTCCTGCAGACGTTTGCCCCAGGTGTTTAACGTACGTACAAGGAGTGTAAAATTCTGGTCATACTGCGTCAGCAGCGGCAGGTTGGCAGCGCCGTATATCATTTTCAGGTCAGTGTTGCTTATGCCGGTGAGGTTTAAGGCTTTTTTATCCTTTAAATTAAGGACCTGCTGCTCGCATTCTTTTAGAAGCGTATCTTCAAACTGGGCAAACGGAAGGGTTACGCCGGAAAAGTCCACGTAATCCAGCTGGGAAATATCCTGTTTGCGGGTATTGTTGGCATCGCGTTCCCGCTGCCAGAAACGTTCCTCTGCATTCTGGTTTTCACGGTTTGCCTTGAAACGCTTGTAAGAGACAACGGCGATAAATATAGCGGTCCAGCCAAGGATGACATAGTAAGAAGTATGAAACATCATATGCGTATAATCCTTTCTAAGAAATATATGTAATTATATCATAATAGTCACAGGTGGCAAGATGAAGATTAAATAATGCACGGAGATTAATTTCCGTGTGAATAATGAAGGAGGTGGAACTTATGCTCAATTTCAACAATCCCAAAACCAAGAAAACCTTTGCGGCAATAGTTGCATTGATTCTTGTGTTTTCCATGGTGATTTCCGTATTCCTCTCGGCATTTGTGTAAAACATGTTAATATATGGCAGAAATTCGTCTGTACCTGTTCATAATATACAGAAACAGACGAGTTATGTCAACGAAATTCGTGCTTTGTGTACCTTGAAAAATTGTATCTATGTGTTAAAATGAGATAGGTAAAGTGTAAACGAAGCAGGATAGTAGGAGAATAGATTATGAAGAAGTGGAAAAAATACGTGCCGCTTATAGGAGCATTTTTAATCCTTGCAGTGGCAGCAATTGTTATGATTCCGGTTAATGCAGAGACTGATGAGACATCTACCATTCCGCAGCGTGTATATTTTGGAGATATCGCCGTAGGAGGAATGACACAGGAGGAAGCCGCAGCTGCTGTTGAGGAATATTTGAATGAACTGCAGAATCAGAAGGTAACTTTAAGGGCTGGGGACAACACTGTGGATGTACCTGTTTCCCAGATAGGACTTACATGGGGAAACCCTGAGATTGCCGAAGAAGCAGTTGCGCTTGGAAAGAGCGGGAATCTGATTGTCCGCTATAAGGCAATGAAAGATTTGGAAAATCAAGATAAGGTATATGAACTCGCCTATAAGGCTGACGGCGACAAAATCAGCCAGATGCTGGAGACGAATGCACAGGCGCTTAATACGGAAGCCAAAGATGGCGGACTTACCCGGGAAAATGACGGGTTTACCGTTATCCCTGGCAGCCAGGGTGTGAGTGTCAATATAGAGAAATCTGCCAAAATCCTGGAAGAGTATTTTTCCAAGGAGTGGAAAGGCGATGCAGCATCCATTGAGATTGCAGCGGATGTGGTAGAGCCCAGAGGTTCCGAGGCAGAACTTTCTAAGGTCAAGGATTTGCTGGGAGGTTTCCATACTTCCTATGGTACTTCCGGTGCAGGGCGTTCCAAGAATGTACAGAATGGTGCAGCGAAAATCAATGGTTCCGTGATTTATCCGGGAGATACTTTTTCCGTGTATGAGGCGGTAAGCCCCTTTGATGCAGAAAATGGATATGAACTTGCCGGCTCCTATGAGAATGGGACTACGGTAGAGACTTATGGCGGAGGAATCTGCCAGGTGTCCACAACCTTGTATAACGCAGTTATCCGTGCGGAACTGGATGTGGCAGAGCGTTTTAACCATTCGATGATTGTGGGGTATGTGGACCCTTCCGCCGATGCAGCGATTGCAGGAACATATAAAGATTTAAAATTTGTAAATAATACAGATGCGCCGATTTACATTGAGGGATATACCAAGGATATGGTGATATACTTTAATATCTTCGGTCAGGAGACGAGACCGGCGAACCGCGAGGTGATTTTTGAGAGCGAGACGCTGAGTACGACAGACCCCGGTGTGCAGTATCAGGCATCCGGCGACCCAATCGGCTATATCAGCCAGAAGCAGTCCTCACATGTGGGATATACAGCACAGCTTTGGAAGATTGTCAAGGTTGATGGCGTAGAGCAGAGCCGTGAGGTATTCAATAAGAGTACCTATAAGCCTTCTCCCAGAATTGTTGTGGTGGGAACTGGCTCTGGAAATCCGGAGGCAGTGGCAGCTATGAATGCGGCGGTAGCAAGTCAGGACCAGGGGACCATCGAGGCAGCTGCGGCACAGTGGAACGATGCGGCACAGGCAGCGCTGGCAGCGCAGCAGGCAGAACAGCAGCCGCCGCAGGAACCAGCGCCGAGCGAAGGCGAGGAAAAGCCGAAAGAGGATGACGATAAGGATAAGAAAGATAAAGACAAAGATAAAGATAAAGACAAAGATAAAGACGATGAAGGCAAAGACAAGGAAGAAGATAATCAGAACGACGAAGAATCCGAAGAGTAAGAATCAGAAGCATGTAAGGCTGTTTCAATATTGAAACAGCCTTAAGTGCACTCATGCACAAGGAGAATTTTTCATTATGAAAATAGGAAAAATACCGGAGAGTGTGTTGAAACGCTCTGTGATTAAACAAATACATACGAGACGCAGCGAGATAGCAGTGGGAGCCGGAGTAGGGGAAGACTGTGCTGCTGTCAGGCTTGCAGAGGATGAAATGTTTGTTGTTTCCACAGACCCTATCACTGGAACAGCCACAGATATCGGACATCTTGCCATCCATGTTACAATGAATGATCTTGCAAGCGCCGGGGCGGAGCCAATAGGGGTCATGCTGACGATTCTCCTTCCGGAAAATGCGCAGGAAGCAGATTTAAAAGAGATGATGGGGCAGATAGAGCGTGTGTGTGCCGAGGTGCATGTGCAGATTATGGGCGGGCACACGGAAGTGACAAAAGCGGTGAACCAGCCGTTGATAAATGTCTGCGGGGTCGGCAAAGCAAAAGTGGGCAAGCTTGTTACTACCGGCGGTGCAAAGCCGGGAGACGATATCCTTGCCAGCAAATGGATTGGGCTGGAGGGGACCTCAATCATAGCTAAAGAGAAAGAAGAGGAATTGTTACAGCGGTTTCCAACAGACCTTGTGAAAACAGCCCAGAATTTTGAGAAGTATTTGTCGGTACTGCCGGAGTCTGCCGTCGCCGTCCGGTCCGGCGTGAGCGCTATGCATGATGTAACCGAGGGCGGCATATTCGGCGCGCTCTGGGAGCTGGCAGAGAGCTCTGGCGTTGGACTTGAAATAGAACTTAAGAAAATACCGGTAAAACAGGAAACTATTGAAATATGTGAACTTTTTAATATCAATCCCTATGAACTGATATCCAGCGGATGTTTGCTGATGTCATCGGCAGATGGCAATATGTTGGCGCGTGAATTGGCAAAGTCCGGTATCCATGCAGCGGTTATCGGAAAGGCAACGACCGGCAATGACCGTGTTTTGCTGAATGAGGAGGAGAAGCGTTTTCTGGAACCGCCGAAGACCGATGAATTGTATAAAGTGTTGAATTAAAATGGAGGAAATAAGAAGATGGATTTGCGAGAGAAAATTTTAACTTATATAGAAAAAAACAGCCGTGTAGATTTAAGGGATTTGGCGGTTATGCTGGGCGTGGAGGAAGCTGTGGTGGCAAATGAGATGGCAGCCATGGAGGATGAGCATATTATCTGCGGTTACCACACGCTGGTAGACTGGGAGAAAACCAGCATTGAGAAAGTCAACGCTTTGATTGAGGTGCGCGTTACACCGCAGCGCGGCAGAGGCTTCGACAGCGTAGCGGAACGTGTTTATAACTACCCGGAGGTCAATGCAGTCTACCTGATTTCCGGCGGCTATGATTTGTTGGTGACTCTGGAGGGGAAAACGCTGCGCGAGGTTGCGCAGTTCGTATCAGATAAGCTCTCCACACTGGATTCCGTGTTGAGTACCAAGACAAATTTTATCTTAAAAAAATATAAGGACCATGGAACGGTGATTGCTAAACCACAGGATGATGAAAGGATGCTGGTGAGCTTATGAGAAATCCATTGTCGGAACGTATCGTAGATATCCCTTTCTCGGGAATCCGTAAATTCTTTGACATTGCGGCGGAGATGAAAGATGTCATTTCACTGGGCGTAGGCGAGCCGGATTTTGATACGCCCTGGCATATTCGGGATGAGGGTATTTATTCTCTGGAAAAGGGAAGGACAGCGTATACGTCCAATGCCGGATTAAAAGAATTAAAAATGGAGATTGCAAGGTATCTGAAACGAAGATTTGAGGTATCTTATGATTATGATAAAGAAATGATGATCACCGTGGGCGGCAGCGAGGCGATTGATATGGCGCTGCGCGCTATGCTGGACCCTGGAGATGAAGTGCTGATTCCGCAGCCCAGCTATGTGTCCTATGTGCCCTGTACGGTGTTGGCAAACGGCAAACCGGTGGTTATCGACCTCAAAGAGGAAAATGATTTCCGGCTGACAGCAGAAGAACTAAAGGCTGCAATCACGCCCAAGACAAAAATTCTTATCATGCCGTTTCCGAATAATCCAACCGGGGCGATTATGGAGCGGGGGGATTTGGAAGCAGTTGCCAAGGTGGTCATAGAACATGACCTGTATGTTATCAGCGATGAAATTTATGCGGAACTTACATATCTGGATGACCATGTAACGATTGCTTCCCTGCCGGGTATGCGTGAGCGGACGGTACTGATAAATGGATTTTCCAAGGCATATTCCATGACTGGATGGCGTCTGGGCTATGCCTGTGCTCCGGAGGCCATTTTGGAGCAGATGCTGAAAATTCATCAGTATGCGATTATGTGTGCCCCGACTACCAGTCAATATGCGGCGGTGGAGGCTGTCAAAAATGGTGATGCGGATGTGGCTGAGATGCGTCAGGAGTATAACGGCAGACGGCGTTACCTGGTGAAACGTCTGCGCGATATGGGTTTGACCTGTTTTGAACCTTATGGCGCATTCTATGCGTTTCCCTGTATTAAGAAATTTAACATGACTTCCGATGAATTTGCCACGAGAATGCTGCAGGAAGAAAAGGTGGTAGTTGTGCCGGGGACAGCGTTTGGCGACTGCGGAGAAGGTTATCTGCGCATCTCCTATGCATATTCCCTGCATAAGCTGAAGGAAGCGCTTGACAGGATGGAAGGATTTATTGAGAAATTGTAATTGTTTTAGAATAGTGTAAAGGAGCAGGACGGATGGCGAAGCTTAATATTGTGCTTTTTGAGCCGGAAATTCCGGCAAATACTGGAAATATCGGGCGGACCTGTGTTGCCACTGGGACAAGGCTTCATCTGATTGAGCCGCTGGGTTTTCAGTTAAATGAAAAAGCAATCCGCCGCGCTGGTATGGATTACTGGCAGGAACTCGACGTGACCCGCTATATCAACTGGCAGGATTTTTTAGCGAAAAATCCTCGGGCAAAGATTTATATGGCCACCACCAAGGCGCGCCATGTGTATACAGAGGTCAGCTATGAGGCAGACTGTTATCTGATGTTTGGAAAAGAGAGCGGCGGAATTCCGGAAGAAATATTAAAGGAATGTCCTGAGCGCTGTGTGCGCATTCCGATGATTGGCGAGACGCGCTCCTTAAATCTGTCTAATTCTGTGGCAATCCTGCTCTATGAAGCATTGCGGCAGAATCAGTTTGCGCATATGAAATTAGAAGGAAACCTGCATCGCCTGAGTTGGGACGAAGAGTGAAGAGGAAGCTATGAATTTTATTGAAGCAAGGAAATTGGTACATGAATATATCCGGCGGGACGAAGAGGACAATGTTGAGAGTATCCTTACCGCTTTGGACGGAGTAGACCTTGATGTCAAACAAGGGGAATTTGTGGCAGTCTTAGGGCATAATGGCTCCGGGAAATCCACGCTTGCCAAGCATCTGAATGTGCTGCTTGCGCCAGGAGGCGGAACGTTATGGGTGGACGGCAAGGATGCAGAAGATGCGGACAACCTCTGGGCCATCCGTCAGAGTACAGGCATGGTATTCCAGAATCCAGATAACCAGATTATTGCCAGCGTGGTGGAGGAGGATGTCGGATTCGGACCGGAGAATATCGGTGTGCCTACGGCTGAAATTTTAAAGCGCGTGGAAAAGAGCCTGAAATCTGTGGGCATGATACAGTACCGGGAACATTCCCCCAACAGGCTCAGCGGCGGGCAGAAACAGAGAGTTGCCATTGCCGGAGTCATGGCGATGGAACCCAAATGTATCGTGCTGGATGAGCCTACGGCGATGTTGGACCCCAATGGACGCCGGGAAGTCTTAGAGGCGGTGGAGCAGCTAAATCGTGAAAAAGGCATGACTGTGATTCTCATCACACATTATATGGAAGAGGTGACGGGCGCTGACCGGGTCTATGTGATGGACAATGGAAAGGTCGTGATGCAGGGAACGCCACGAGCGATTTTCTCTCAGGTGGATACTTTAAAATCTTATCGCCTGGATGTGCCCCAGATTACGCTTTTGGCATATGAACTGCGAAAAGCGGGTCTGGCAATCCCCGAGGGAATCCTCACCAGGCAGGAGTTGGTGGAGGCGCTATGTCGATTATATTAGATAAAGTCAATTATGTTTACAGTGAGAAAACAGCCTATGAAATTCATGCCCTCAAAGACGTCAGTTTAAAGATTAGCGATGGGGAATTTATCGGTATTATCGGACATACCGGTTCCGGGAAATCCACGTTAATCCAGCATTTGAACGGTTTGGTCAGAGCAAGTTCCGGAGGGATTTATTATAACGGAGAAGATATTGGGGATGACGACTTTAACAGAAAGGAATTGCGCAGCAAGGTAGGACTGGTGTTTCAATATCCAGAACATCAGCTGTTTGAGACTACAGTGTTTGCAGACGTCTGTTTTGGTCCTAAAAATCAGGGGCATTCCCGCAAGCAATCGGAGTTGAAAGCATTCACGGCGTTGCGTAGTGTGGGGCTTCCCGAGGATTATTGGTATCGTTCGCCGTTTGAATTGAGCGGCGGACAGAAACGGCGCGCGGCGATTGCCGGCGTACTGGCGATGGAACCGGAAGTTTTGATATTAGATGAGCCTACGGCAGGTCTTGACCCTAAAGGGCGGGATGAAATTCTGGGTCTGGTGGCGGGACTGCATAAGGAACGCCGTATGACCGTTATTCTGGTGTCGCACAGTATGGAGGATGTGGCGAAGTATGTAGGGCGACTGATTGTGATGAACCGCGGCAGTGTGATGTATGACGGCACACCGGCGGAAGTGTTTGCCCACTACCAGGAGCTGGAAGCGGTGGGACTTGCTGCTCCGCAGGTAACGTATCTCATGCATGAACTGCGGGGGCGTGGTATCCCGGCAAATGGGACTGCTACCACCTTAGAGGAGGCAAAGCAGTCGATTCTGCAGGCTTTTTCTGAAAAATGTAGGTGAAAGAAGATTGTTTTTGGCAGGAGTTAACAGGCGAAAGGTAAAGCAGGAAACGATATGTTGAGAGATATTACGATTGGACAATATTATCCGGCCGAATCCGTCATCCATAAACTGGATCCGCGGACGAAACTGATGGCGACATTGGTATATATTTTATCTTTGTTTCTGTTTCGCAATGTGGCTGGATTTGCGGCAGTGACGTTTTGGCTGCTTCTGGTTATCCGGATGTCGAAAGTGCCGTTTGGCTATATGGTGAAAGGTTTGAAGGCGATTGTGATAATTTTGGTTATCACAGTGGTCTTTAACCTGTTTTTGACGCCAGGAGAGACGCTGATATCTTTTTGGAAGCTGAGGATTACTGAAGAAGGGCTTAGGAATGCGGTATTTATGACAGTGCGCCTGATTTATCTGATTTTGGGCAGTTCCATTTTGACATTGACGACTACGCCCAATCAGCTTACTGATGGGTTGGAGAAATCGTTAAAGCCATTGAATAAAATCCATGTTCCGGTACATGAGATAGCGATGATGATGTCTATCGCGTTGCGCTTTATCCCTATCCTTATTGAGGAGACGGACAAGATTATGAAAGCGCAGCTTGCCAGGGGTGCAGATTTCGAGAGCGGCAATCTGGTGAAAAAAGCCAAAGCGATGGTTCCCTTGCTGGTGCCGCTGTTTATCTCCGCGTTCCGCCGTGCCAATGACCTTGCGTTGGCGATGGAGGCGCGCTGTTATCACGGCGGAGAGGGGAGAACGAAGATGAAGCCACTCAAATATAAACGTGTGGATTTCATTGTATATCTGGCAGTTGCCGGGTATTTTGCTGCAGTCATTTTGCTGCGGAGGTTTTGATAAAGGCGGTGGCGTATCGTGGAAAGAGCAACAGGGGATACCAGGAGAATTAAATTGGTGGTGGCATATGATGGGAGTGAATACTGCGGCTGGCAGGTTCAGCCCAGCGGGATAACAATAGAGGAGGTACTGAATCGGGAGTTGTCGCAGCTTCTTGGTGAGGAAATCCAGGTGATTGGCGCCAGCCGTACAGATTCCGGCGTACACTCCCTGGGAAATGTGGCGGTATTTGATACAGACGCCCGCATTCCGCCGGAAAAAATTTGTTATGCGCTCAACCAGCGTCTGCCAAAAGATATTGTGGTGCAGAGCTCCTGTCAAGTGGAGCGTGATTTCCATCCGCGGCGGTGTTACAGCGAAAAGACCTATGAATACCGAATTTTAAACCGTAAAATTCCCATACCTACATTGCGCAAATACACTTATTTTTATTATCGTGACCTTGATGTGGTGAAGATGCGGCAGGCAGCCTCCTATCTGGTGGGAGAGCATGATTTCAAGAGTTTCTGTTCTGTGCGCACTTCGGTGGAAGATACCGTGCGCACCATCCTTTCCTGTAACGTGGAGCGGACAGGGGACGATGTGGTCAATATCCGGGTTACCGGAACGGGATTTCTCTATAATATGGTGCGGATTATTGCAGGTACGCTGATTCAGGTGGGAATTGGCGAGTTGGAACCGAAGGATATGCCAAGGATTTTACGGCAGCGTGAACGCAGTGCGGCGGGACCTACTGCCCCGGCGCATGGACTGACCATGATAGGCATTGTGTATGAGGGGTTGTAGTGGGTTTCGTGCGTTGAAGAAAATAAATGTTGACAGACCAGACAACTTATAATAGAATGTAAAAGTATGGCGAGTGGGGACGCAAGCCAGGCCTCGCGGAGCGTTTTTGCTTTGAGGTACAAGGAAAAATGTAAATGGTGTGAAAATGATAGAACGTATGGAATCAAAAAGATTACAGGACGGCATACGGATATCAGAGTAACATTGTAAAATTCAAGGAGGTAACATTCAATGAAAACTTTTTTAGCCAATCCGGCGACAATCGAAAGAAAATGGTATGTAGTTGATGCTGAAGGGAAGACATTAGGTCGTTTGGCATCTGAAATTGCCAAAGTGTTGAGAGGAAAGAATAAACCTGTTTTTACTCCTCATTTAGACATGGGTGATTATGTAATCGTTGTCAATGCCGAAAAGGTGAAGGTAACTGGCAAGAAACTGAACCAGAAGATTTATTACCACCATTCTGGATATGTGGGAGGAATGAAAGAGACCACATTAAAAGAGATGTTAGCAAAAAAACCGGAGAGAGTTCTTGAACTTGCTGTTAAGGGAATGCTCCCCAAGGGACCGTTGGGAAGACAGATGTACAAAAAGTTATTTGTCTATGCGGGACCGCAGCACAAACATGAAGCTCAGAAACCAGAAGTTTTAACATTTTAATCAGGAGGTAATAAAAAATGGCTAGTGCAAGATATTATGGAACAGGAAGAAGAAAAAAATCTATCGCTAGGGTATATCTGATGCCCGGAACAGGCAAGATTACAATTAATAAAAGAGATATTGACGATTATTTAGGGCTGGAAACTTTGAAAGTTATCGTTCGCCAGCCATTGGCTGCAACGGAAACAGTTGATAAATTCGATGTTCTGGTAAATGTCCGCGGGGGCGGATATACTGGTCAGGCTGGAGCAATCCGCCATGGTATTGCCAGAGCGTTGCTGCAGGCAGACCCCGATTACAGACCGGTGCTTAAAGCAGCAGGTTATCTGACACGTGACCCGAGAATGAAAGAGAGAAAGAAATACGGCCTCAAAGCCGCACGTCGCGCTCCGCAGTTCTCCAAGAGATAATTACAAGCAGAATAATGAAATTAGTAAAACCCTTGAAAATCCAGTGTTTTCAAGGGTTTTCTTTATGTTTGCGTTTTCTTTTGGAATGAATAAAGGGCATCTGCATTTTACAGACACCCTTTAATACGGTTCTATGTAACAGTTATTGCTTATGCTTCGAATATTGTAGCGGACAGTAAGGAATAATCCTTTAAATGCTCTGAAATGATATTCTGGACATATTCAAGAATGGCAGCAGTCTTATAAGAGAAATTGTGAGCCTGTAGAGCCACAGAGGGCAGCAATTTATTACTTCCCTAACGGTTTGCATTAACGGAATTTATTCTTGAATTTATTCGGGGATTATGCTATATTATAGAAAAGGGAAAGCCAGAGAAGCGGCTATCCCTCACAATAGCAAACTAAAACATTTTTACAATGTTCAGCCGTCAATTATTGCGAGTAGTTGGCGGCTATTTTCTTTTGTCCTTAAAAATCTGATAAAGCAG
>CAJUHY010000021.1 GCA_910585895.1 uncultured Lachnospiraceae bacterium | reverse complement strand
TCAGTTGTCAATCTTCGGTTGGGATCTCATTCATTGAGATTCCGAGAAGTTATATAGGAGAATTACAAGAACAACTTTTTTGACCCTGTGCAATAATATATTGATTTTTCTACTAATACAGAATAAAGGAGGAGGTATCTCATATAATAGGGCTTAGAACAAGCCTATACTCAGCAAACTCTGACAATAAGCTGCCTCTTCTTTTCCTTTCTTCAATTTCACTGGTTCGACAACTCCACCAGCCTCTCCAGAACATGGTATGCCCTGCCGGAGTCTATGGAAACTGCCGCCAAATTAATTCCATCCGCCACATTTCTGGCAATCCCTCCGACGTAAAGAGCTGCGCCCGCATTTAAAAGCACAATATCCCTTTTTGCCCCCTGTTCCTGCCCTCTGAGGATTCCCATTGTAATCCTGGCATTTTCCTCTCCATCACCACCTTGCAAATCTTCAAGGGAAGCCCGCGTAAAGCCAAACTGTTCTGGCGTTACCTCATAAGTATATACCTCTCCGTCGTTAATCTCGGAGACTGTCGTTTTGCCTGTCAGGGTAAATTCATCCATACAATCCTCACCGCTGACCACAAATCCGCGTTCCACGCCTAAATTGCACATTGATTTCGCCATCAACTCTGTGAGTGAGGGGTCATAAACTCCTACCACCATGCATTTTGCATCCGAGGGATTCGCAAGCGGTCCTAAAATGTTAAACACCGACCGTACCCCCATCTCCTTACGCGCCTGCCCTACATATTTCATTGATTTATTAAAACTTGGCGCAAACATGAATCCTATGCCAGCCTCTTCCACACATTTTGTCACTACATCCGGCTCTGCTGTGATGTTAACGCCTAACGCCTCCAATACGTCGCCTGCACCGCTTTTGCTGGAAATGGAACGATTGCCGTGTTTAGCAATCGTCAGACCAGCGCCTGCCGCCACAAGCGCTGCGGTTGTTGATACGTTAAAAGTAAATGTGCCGTCTCCGCCAGTTCCCACCAAATCCACATAATTCTTTGCCCTAGGTGCAATATGCTGTGCTTTCTCCTTGAGAACTGCTGCAAAACCAGTCAATTCATCCAATGTCTCACCTTTCATGCGCATTGCCGTAAGGAACGCGCCAATCTGCGCCTGGGTTGCAGCGCCGTTTAACATTTCGTCCATCACCTGTCTTGCCTCTTCCTGTGTTAAATCCTGTCTGTCTACTATTTTCTGAATCTCTTTCTGCATAATTTTCACCTATTCTTTCTATACATATTCCGCTTTTCTCATCCTGCATTACAGCGCATTTAATTGTTCTTTAAATATCCGGCAGTAATCCGCCGCTGCCTGCGGTTGATAATCATTTTTTTCCAACAATTGAATGAAATAAGAACCCACAATCGCTCCGTCAATGACATCTTTCATTGGCTCCACATCCGCTGCCCGCTCTATGCCAAAACCCATCATCACCGGAATCTTTGATGCTTCCTTTACCTGTGAAAGATAACAGATAATCTCCCTGTGAAAATTACCTCTCTGTCCGGTAACACCCATACCGGAAACACAATATACAAAACCTCTGGCATGTTCCAGAATCCTGGGGATACGTGCTGCCGATACCGGGGACACCAGCTGAATCAGGACAGGTGCGCCTTCCCGTTCGAGAGCATCTTTCAAATTATCCTGCTCCTCTAACGGCAAATCAGGAATTATCAAACCATCCACTCCGCTAATAATGCATTCCTCCACAAATTTATCCAGTCCAAAATGCAGCGCTGTATTGTAATACATCATAAATATAATAGGAACTTCCACACCCTCCGCACGGACTTCTTTCATCAGCGCAAACACCTTTTTCACATTAGTCCCCAATTGGATAGATTTGTAATAGGCATTCTGAATAACCGGACCGTCTGCCACAGGGTCAGAAAATGGAATTCCCAATTCCAGCACATCCACGCCAGACTGTTCCTGTATCTTTATCAGTTCCTTGCATCCATCCATATCCGGCAATCCCGCTGTCATATATGTGATAAAAGCTTTCTCTCCACGCTCTCTTAAATGCTGCATTTTCTGTTCAATTCTATTTTCCATGATTCTACCTCCACTGTGATTGGCTATTGCCGTTTATTTAATTCATATATCGTATGCACATCTTTATCGCCCCTGCCAGACAGGCACACTATCATAATCTCATCTGCTGTCATCTTCTTCGCCTGTTTCCTCGCATAAGCAATGGCATGGGCGCTCTCAATTGCTGGGATGATTCCCTCCAGCATACACAATTCCTGTAAAGCAGCCAGCGCTTCCTCATCTGTAATCGATACATACTCTGCCCTGCCGCTGTCCTTTAAATAGGCGTGTTCCGGTCCCACGCCGGGATAGTCCAGCCCCGCTGAGACAGAATAGGCAACCTGGATGTTTCCGTCATCATTCTGCAGCAAGTAGGAACGCATCCCATGGAGTGTCCCCGGTTTGCCCAATGCCATGGCGCTCGCATGTTTTCCGGTTTCAATGCCAAGTCCTGCCGCCTCCACGCCAATCAATTTTACTGACGGTTCCTCTATAAATTCCGCAAACATGCCGATGGAATTGGAACCTCCGCCCACACATGCCATCACCACATGCGGCAGCCTGCCCTCCGCCTGCAGAATCTGTTTCCTGCTCTCACGGCTGATAACACTCTGGAACTCTTTCACCATCTTTGGATATGGGTACGGACCTACTGCTGAGCCAATCACATAAAACGTATCCTCCACCGTTTGGGACCAAGTGCGTATTGCCTCATTAGTGGCATCCTTTAAGGTACGGCTTCCCGACTTCACGCACACAACCTTCGCCCCCAGCATTTCCATGCGGAATACATTTAACTGCTGACGCCGCATATCCTCTTCCCCCATATAAACAGTACATTCCATATGAAAAAGCGCCGCCCCGGTGGCTGTTGCCACGCCGTGCTGGCCAGCCCCGGTCTCCGCAATTACTTTTTTCTTTCCCATACGCTTTGCCAGCAAAATCTGCCCAATCACATTATTAATTTTGTGCGCGCCGGTATGGTTTAAATCCTCGCGTTTCAAATAAATTTTTGTGCCATATTCCCGGCTCAGGTTTTCTGCCAAATAAAGCGGCGTTTCCCTGCCCACATACTGTTTCATATAATAATCATACTCCCTTAAAAATTCTTCATCATGAATTGCTTTCTCATATGCCATATCCAATTCTTCCAAGGCATTCATCAGAGATTCTGACACAAACTGCCCGCCAAATTTTCCATAATATCTATCACTCTTTTTCATGATTCTCTCACCTTTCTTTTCTCCTATATTCCTTACTGCTTCTGAGAATTCCCTCACTAAGGCCCTTGTTTTTTCCCGTACACTTTCTACTCCTGAACTGACATCCACAATATCCGGTTTAAAAATCTTCACCGCCTCCGTAACATTTTGGGCATTCAATCCCCCGGCAAGGATAAATTTCCTGCCCATAAAAAGGGTCTCCCTCATTCTTTTCATCATTTCCCGACCCGCCGACCAGTCAAAAGCTTTACCGCTGCCGGATGTTTCTGCATCGAGCACGTAGCCTGTAATCTTTTCCAGCCGCTCCAGCTTCTGCAGATCCTCAGGTTTCTGCAGATTGCAGGCCCGCCAGATTGGCAGGCTGCACTGCCTGACCACTTCCTCCCGCAGCCGCCCATGCACCTGCAGGATATCAAACCTAGCTCTCTCTATCCTCTCCAGCAAATCCAAATCCGGACTCACAGTAACTGCAACCCGCTTTATGTCTTTATGTAAGAACTTACAGATTTCCTCCGCCTGAGCAAAACTTACATTGCGTCTGCTCCTTTCCCAAAAGACAAATCCTGCATAGTCCGCATGGATTTCATTCAGATAAGAAGCTTCCTCCGCCCTGGTGATTCCGCAGATTTTTATCTGCGGCGTCTGCCTTGTTCCCATTTGCATGTGACTCACCGCCCTTTCGATTCTATATGCGCTGCCTGACCCTAATTTCGGCATACCACAAATACTCATAACAACTTCCAGCGCTCTGCCAGCCCGCGTGGATTTTTGGCCTCCATAAATGCCCTGCCAATGAGAAATGCATCCACACGGCATTCTTTCAAAAGTTTTACATCCTCATCGCTGACAATGCCGCTTTCTGATACCAATATTTTATGATGCGGAATCAACGGCGCTAAACGTTTGGTAGTCTCCAGACGGATAGAAAAGTCATGCAGATTACGGTTATTAATGCCGATAATTTCCGCATCTAATTTCAAAGTACGCTCCAACTCCAGCTCATCATGGACCTCCACCAGTGCATCCATGCCTAATTCTTTTGTAAGCTGGCAGAAATCATGCAGCTGCACATCATCTAAAATTGCCGCTATCAGCAAAATGGCGTCTGCGCCAATTGCCCGCGCTTCGTAAAACTGATATTCCTCTATCATAAAATCCTTGCGCAGGATGGGCAATGGGGATATCCCGCGAATTTCCTGCAGATACCCTGCACTTCCGCTGAAATGGTCTTCCTCCGTCAAACAGGAAATAGCATCTACGGATTGATTGTATTCCTCAATCCGCTCCGTAAGGCTGATTGGGCTCTCAATCCTTCCCAGGCTGGGGGAGGCTTTCTTAAACTCTCCGATAATAGAAATCCCTGTCTTCGCCAAAGCAGCATAAAAAGATGGGCTCTGTGGATTTTCACGCATCACTTCATCTGCAAGCCTGCGCATCTCTTTTTCACCGATTCTGGCTTTATGCTCATTCAGCCGCAATTTCTTATCCTCTACAATCTTATCTAATACCATTTTCGCTCCTTTCCTCTCACACCGTTTGCAGCGCTATCCGACATTGCATTTACATGTTCATATGACGCCGTTTACAAAATTATCAATCATGCGTTTTCCATGCTCCGTATAGATAGATTCAGGATGGAACTGCAGCCCCACGACCGGATACTCTCTGTGGCGCATCGCCATAATCTCGCCATCTTCCGTCCGCGCCAGCACCTTCAGGCAATCCGGCAAATCCTTTTTCTGAACGGCAAGAGAATGGTAGCGGGCTATCTTAATCGGGGAATCGATTCCTTTAAAAATGCTCTCGCCATTGTGTTTTATTACAGACTGCTTGCCGTGGCACAGCTGTTTCGCATAGCTGACCCTACCGCCCAACGCCGCCCCGATACACTGATGTCCCAGACAGATACCCAAAATGGGAATTGTATCCAGAAACGCTTTTACCGCCTCCATACATATTCCGGCTTCCTGGGGATTCTTCGGTCCCGGCGAAAGCACCATGCGCTCTGGTTTTAACGCCCTGATTTCCTCAATGGTAATCTTATCATTACGCACCACCCTGATATTTTCCGTAAAAATTCCCATATATTGGTACAGATTATAAGTAAAGGAATCATAGTTATCAATTAGCAATATCATCATCTTCCTCCTTCATAAATCACAGATATTTCCTCCACCAAGGTTTTCGCCAATGCCATCACCTTATTGCAGCATTCCCGGTACTCCATTTCCGGCTGCGAATCCGCGACAATCCCGGCTCCTGCCTGCAGATAAACTTTATTTCCCTTTTTCACCATTGTGCGGATTGTGATGCAGAAATCCATATCCCCGCCAAAATCCACATACCCGGTAGCTCCGCCATACAGTCCTCTGCGGCTGTCCTCTAACTCGTCAACAATTTCCATCGCACGAATTTTGGGCGCGCCGCTCAAAGTACCTGCCGGCAGGAACGACGCCGCCAAATCCAAGGGATGGAAATTTCCTCTCTTGCGTCCTTCCACCATGGACACAATATGCATTACATGCGAGTAATTCTGGACTTCCATAAACTGCGTTACTTTCACTGTGCCGAATTCTGAAATTTTTCCCATATCATTTCTTGCCAAGTCCACCAGCATCAGATGTTCTGCACATTCCTTCTCATCACTTAATAAATCCTGTTTTAAGGTTTCATCCTCAGCAGCATCCCTGCCACGTTTTCTGGTCCCCGCAATGGGGCAGGTAAATACTCTGCCGCCCTGCTGTTTGACAATCATCTCCGGGGAACTGCCGATTACCTCAAACTCCCCAAAATTAAAATAATACAGATATGGCGAAGGATTTAATTGCCGTAATTCCTTATAAAGTTCAAACCCCTCCTGCCCCGTCTCTATCGTCCATCTCTGGGAAAGTACCGTCTGGAAAATATGCCCCTCACGGATGTACTCCTTAATCTTATCCACTTTTAGTCCATACTCTTCTAAAGTATCAGACTTCTTGACAATTTTCCCATCGTGGACAAATGTTTTTCTCTGCGTTTTTTTTCCTCTGCCGCCTCTCGCCTCTTGAATCAGTGCAGCTGCTTTTGCCAGCGCTTTCGTCCTGCCATCCATGCTATCTTCTTCCAATACCACACCTGTCATTGTCTCCGCCACATGGTCAATTACGATAAATTCTGTCATCAGCATCATCTGGATTGCCTCAATGCCGATTTCATCCGGATTATTATCCGGCAAATTTTCCGTATAACGCACAAAATCATATCCCAGGTTTCCTACCAGCCCACCGCTGAAATTCAGTCCATCCATATCCCTGCGGATTTCAAACTCACTGTAATATGCCTTTAACAGGTTCAGGGGATTTCCTCTTCTTACTTCTTGTTCCCCCTTCCGCTGAATCACCAGCGCATTTCCCCGGGAAGTAATTATCTCCTCCGGCTCCGCACCAAACAGCGTATAGCGGTCGTAATTTTTATCATAGCTTTCCAGAAGAAAACCTTTCTTCTGTCCCACAAGATTCTCATACATCTCTATTGGCGTTTCATTGACAATGCTGACTGTACGTTTATAAACCTTTAATATTCGTTTCATGTTCAGCCTCCTTTCAAACAAAGCAAACAGACTCGCATATTATTTTTATTCTGCAGGAGAATGCTTTCGTACTTTAACGTGACATATTCTTCCCCATAGAGTAAAAAATCCCTGGTAAAAGTTTTCTCAACTCTTACCAGGGACGATTGCGGTCGTGGTGCCACCCTGTTTCACTATAGAATGGGAAAGATGTCTCCTGCATAGAAAGCTCTTTAACTTTGGGAAACAAAAAGCGGATATTTCAAATCAGAAATATCCGCCACCAATTCTATAATCTCAATCCGATACACATGATATCTTACCCCTGTAACGTGAGGACACGGCATCCGCTACTATAATTTCGCTTTGCATCTAACAAATCCATTCCCATAAAACTTTCCTGTTATCTTCCACCGACCGATAACTCTCTGTGAGGAACCTTCCTATGGTACTACTTTTGCTCATTGATTTTGTTTATGTCTTAAATTATATGCAGTTTAGCACAGTGATGTGACACTGTCAAGTGTTTTTTTTAATTCTTGTTAACTATTTCTTTGTCCGCACAGTCTTCGGCTTCGACCAGTCAGAATACAGCTTTTTATTCTTTCCATTCACTTTCACATTCTTATAGGTGCGTATCCTCACAAAATACTTTTTCTTGGCCTTGAGCTTTGTTATCTTCCTTTTAATTGTAGTATTTTTCTTGATATTGACAGTCTTTGCCGTCTTGCTCTTAAAACTCTTTGATGTACAATACTGCAGTTCGTAACCGCTGGTTTGTTTTGATTGCTTTTTCCACGTTGCCTGAAATCCTTTCGACTTGGCAACAACTTTACCAAGGCTGCAGCCTTTCGGCCTTATGGTAAAGTTTAGCGCTGTTTCGCCGCTGTAATCGCCCTTAAAAGCAACGGCTACCGTATAAATTCCTGGATTTATCCTTCCTGCTGCGTAAGATACCTGATAATCACGGTTAACTGCCAGTGTTCTGCCCTTGCTATCCTGTATGGTTAGCGACGGCGTCACCACTTTACCATTATAAACATAGTCTGTCTTATTTAACGCAGCTTTCTGCACACGGTAAATTACACTCACATTTTTGGTATCTGAACAAACACTGCAGACCTGCTGAACATTTCCGTCTTTCGTTAATGTAGCGGGAATCCTTCTTTGTGCATATTTATGTCCCAATGCCGGAATATCTCTGGTATATTTATGACCGCAGCTGCAGGTATAGGTTTTCGTTCCTTTTTCCGCACATGTAGCTGCCTTTGTCACGCTTTCCTTGTATTGATGCGTATGCTCTTCCGGGTCTTTCGGGTCCTCAGGGTCTTTGGGGTCTTCCGGGTCCTCAGGCTCTTTGTCTCCTCCGGTTGCCGGAATTACTTCCTGTTTCTTTAATACCGTTCCGCAGACGCCGCAATGGCTTCCCTGCGTTTTCCCCTCTGTCGTCTCAGTCGGCGCTACCGCTTCATCTATCACTACCTGATGTTCCGCTAGCGGGATATCCCTCGTATAACTGTCCCCACAGCTGCAGGTGTAGGTTTTCAGTCCCTTTTCCGTGCAAGTTGCCGGCTTCGTCACTTTTTCCTGGTATTGATGCGTATGCTCATCCGGCTCTTTGTCTCCTCCGGTTGCCGGAATCACTTCCTGCTTCTTTATCACTGTCCCACAGACGCCGCAGTGGCTTCCCTGCGTTTTTCCCTCTGTCGTCTCAGTCGGCGCTATTGCCTCATCAATTACTATCTGATGCCCCAGCGCCGGAATATCTCTGGTATATTTGTCTCCACAGCTGCAGGTATAGGTTTTCAGTCCCTCTTCCACACAGGCCGCTGGTTTGGTCACACTCTCCTGGTATTGATGCATATGCTCTTCCATATCAGGAATATCCTGATTATAGAACGTTACTCTCTGCTCTGCAAGGACAGTATCTTTTAATGCTTTTACCTCCGCTACAGTCTCAAGATTTCCCCCGCAATATTCAGAACAAAAAAGGAATGTATAATCTCCAGCCTGCGCCGTATCGCCATAGGCCTGTAAGTAATACCTGCCCGGATTCTCTGCAGATGACAGCAGATAAATCGGCTGATGCCAATCTGTTTTTTCCAGGACAGCCTCATCCTCTGATTGCCAGTATTCTGTTTTAATGGGGATAACATAATCCATCTCGTAAAAAAGATTCTCTTCTATCTTATCAATTGTATATGGTTCTCCGCTCCTGTCATACCATTCTATCTCAAAATAACTGTCGAAATTAGAAATGGAACCGTCCTCAGTCTCTGCAATTTTCCTTAAGTCAACTTTCTGCGGCGCTGCAAGAATATCTATGCTGCTAATGTATATATCTTCTGCTGCCTCTCCATCTGCCGCCCAAATACCATTGTTATAAATCAAACTATAACCGCTATCAATGCCTGCCTGAGGCAGCGTAAAATTAGCTTCTGCTGACGTTCCCTGGTTAGCAAAAATATACTGTTTGCCCACCAAGTAAATTCCTGGAAACAGACGGCTCTTCGTCTGGAACTGTGTGCTGCCGCTGACATCCCCTTGAATCATCACTGTGCCATTCTCATTGAGTACAAGAATTCCACGCTCCTGCCCTTCTGCTCCAACAAAATTGCCGGTGATAAACGTAGTCTGCAGCCCATTTAAATCAAGGCAGGCGCCGCTTTTCAAAGTAACATTATGCAGGATATCCGTTACCGGGGATAAACATCCCCCCTCCTCAATTACCAGATTCCCTACATTTTCTACAACCGCCCCCTCTAACATGCAATTTACTGTCAACGTTGTATTTTCATTGCCATATATCTGCTTCGCCCTGGCATAACTGTTTACTCCACCAGAAATTGTTACCTCTGCCTGGCTGTTTAACGACACATCTGCTCTTTCCCGCACAATTGCCTTGGCATCCAGATTCAGGACGGCCTTCCCCTGATAGGGCGCTTTATTGTCTCTCTCCGCCTGATGGCCCAGATAAATTGCCTGAAACATCGTCTTATCATTAGAATTTCTCACTGTCAGGGAGGCATTTTCTCCATTCTTCGTACCGGTATAGCCACCAGCATATACCGTAGGAAGCAGTTCCTTTTCCGTCCCTCCCAGAGGACCGAACTGATTATCCCCTCCATCTAAATACGTGCTCACATTGTCGAAAATCAGGCTGTGTCCTGCAAGAAAAATTTCCCGGTGCGGCACACTCCCCAGCGCATTGCTGGAATTAAACCTCAAGTCAATATTTTTAAAGCAAACCCCATCCCCTTCCAGCTGAATGGGACTGCGCATATATACAATGCCCCTTTCTGTACCCTGAATCAAAGTCCCCGCCGGAACCTTTATCGGCAGCATCCTGCCATCTGTATCGGCGCCTTCACCAATACTGAGAAGCGCATCTACAGTAATCGGGCTTTTATGGTCCTTTAAAGCCTGCAGAAATTGGTCGCTCGTGGTGACCGTAATCCCATTTTCCTCTGCCGCACGACCTGCGCCTGCCTGAATGCCGTACATCTCCTGTTCATTAATCTGCTGACTGTCAGCAAATGCCGCCTGCGGCAATCCTCCTGACAGCGCTGCCGCTGCCAGCAAAATGCAAAAAACACTCTTAATCCTTCGTCCCATGCTGTTCCCTCCTTCCCATCACTTTTTGTTAATTTAAATCTCAATGCCATTCAGTTCCTGATACAGACGCTTTGCATAGCTGTCCGTCATGCCGCAGACATGGTCGGTCACCAACAACAGCCGCAGGTATAATTTCTCAGCTTCCTTCGATGATAATGACTGTTGTAATTTGTCTGCCCTCCCTGCAAACTGACGGTAAATTGCAATGTAGTTGTCAGACACCAGCGACATCATTTTCTTCTGCACTTCTGTAAGTTTTGTTGTCTTGTCAAAATACAACACTGCCTGCACAAAAACCTCCAGCAAAAAATTAAGAATTCGCTGCGCAGCAATCTCCAATTTGAGAATCGGGGTTATCTGAAATGCATAACGGTATGCAATATCGCCCAGTGCAGCCATCATGGCTTCCCCATCCGTACCGGTAAACAAATCTTCCCCCTGCGCGCCGTAACTCCCATCCATCAAGGCATCATAGTTACTAAGGAAACTCTCTGTGGCTGCGTTAATCATCCACCCCTGCACATACACTGCCCAATTCTGCACCGCGTTGCTCTCGGGGTGATGCAGTCCCCGTTTGAGGGCACGCTCATATTTCTTCTCCAGGCTGTCCGTCAGCCGCTCAAAAGCGCCTTTTTGTTTTTCACTAATCTTCGTTTCGTATTCCCTCAGTTCCCTCACAAGCTGTCCATATGAAATGCAGCCTTTCTTGACCGCATCTTCTATGTCCGCCGTCTTGTATGCGATATCATCCGCCGCTTCCAGCACAAACGCCAATGGATGTCGGTTCCCATATGTGCCCAAACTTTCCTGTATATCATCGAACAACGCACGCTCTGCAAAATAGTAACCCATCTTCTTATGCTTAATATGCTTGCTTTGCTTAATTTCCAGAGAAGAACCCGGATACTTTATTATCGTGCCCAAAAGTGCTTTTGTCAGATTCATTCCATGTTCATCCACCAGGTAATGCAGTTTCGCCACCAGCCGTAAAGCCTGCGTATTCCCTTCAAAGTTATAAAAATCCTCCTGCATCTGCGGCGACAGGATTTCACTCAAAGGCTGCTCAATGCCATCATCCCTCTGGTACTTAATCTCCGGCAAATGTATCTTGAACCAGTCACGGATTGCTGTCTCGCCAAAATGACCAAATGGCGGATTGCCAATATCATGCAAAAGCCCCGCACATTGCAGGATATCACAGATATAACCTTGATATTCCGGCAAAAATCCCGGGTCTTTCTGCTCACGGATAATCCCTTTGCCTATATTCTGTCCCAAAGATTTCGCAAAAGAGGATACCTCCAGGGAATGTGTCAGCCTGGTGCGCACAAAATCACTGTTGTCCAGAGGAAATACCTGGGTTTTATCCTGCAAACGCCGAAACGATGCACTGCCAATTATCCTGTGGTAATCTTTCTCATATTCCGTCCGAAAATCATTGGTCGAATTGCTTTTGTAGTTCCTTACCCTGTCATCACAGAGCAGTTTCTTCCATTCCATCACCGTATCCTCTTCTCTGGTTTAAGGCGTATCCTTTCCATTCATTGTCTCATGTTCCTTTTTAATTTCTGCAAAAAGTTCCCAGGCATTCCACGTCTGATTGGCTGCTGTAAGCACCGCCTTATAAGGCACGAAAATTCCTGATTTACGTAAAGCCCTGAGAACCTGGTCAATTCTCCCTCCGCCAAGCCCCGCCATTACCATCATTTCCCCTGGAAATTCCTGACCTGAGGTTTGGCTATACATATCTTTATGTGACTGCCCATCTATTGGCAGCTCTTCCATCAAAATTTTTTCTTCTTCCGTCGTACACTCTTTCAGTCCTGCGAGGCAGCCCACCTGCTTTCCATAATCTTCCGGCAATATCTCTTTTACCCTCATCCGCAGGGGAAGCAGTGCCCGCATTAATTTATTTCTTCTGTCCTTATCTGTAAAATGAAATAATAATATTGTCTCTCTCATTCACGACTCCCTCATTTCAACTCATACTACGGAAATCTATCCATCTTATTTTTCTTCATTCTAACATGTAAAGAAATACTGCGCAATACAAAAAGCCAGCCCCATCAAATTAAATTGAATAGAGCTGGCTTTTATACTTCCAAACTGCAATTTACAAATACTTCTTTAAGATATCCGTCTTGTCTGTTGCCTCCCAGGGCAGATTCAAATCGTTGCGTCCAAAGTGCCCATACGCTGCCGTCTGTTTGTAAATCGGACGCCGCAAATCAAGCATTTTGATAATTCCAGCCGGACGAAGATCAAAGTTCTCACGAATGATTTCTACTAATTTCTCATCTGAAATCTTGCCTGTTCCAAAAGTATCCACCATAACAGAGGTCGGCTGTGCCACTCCGATTGCATAAGCAAGCTGTATCTCACATTTGTCAGCAAGTCCTGCAGCAACAATATTCTTTGCCACATAACGTGCTGCATAAGCTGCAGAACGGTCCACCTTTGTACAATCCTTGCCGGAGAAAGCGCCGCCGCCGTGGCGTGCATATCCTCCATAAGTATCTACAATTATCTTACGCCCGGTAAGACCAGCATCTCCATGAGGTCCGCCAATCACAAAACGTCCCGTAGGATTAATGAAGAATTTCGTGTCATCATCTATCATTTCCTGAGGAAGAGTTGGTTCAAATACATGCTTTTTGATGTCCGCATGAATCTGCTCCTGACTAACGTCCGCATCATGCTGGGTAGACAATACTACAGCCTCCAGCCTTTTCGGGCTGCCATTCTCATCATATTCCACAGACACCTGTGTCTTTCCGTCCGGACGCAAATATTTCAATGTACCGTCCTTACGGACTTTGGTCAGCTGCAATGCCAGCTTATGTGCCAGGGAAATCGGATACGGCATAAGCTCCGGTGTCTCATTGCTGGCATAGCCGAACATCATACCCTGATCTCCTGCCCCAATTGCCTCCAGTTCCTTATCCGACATCTTATTCTCTTTGGCCTCCAGAGCCTTATCCACGCCCATAGCAATATCTGTTGACTGTCTGTCTAAGGCAACCATAACTGCACAGGTATTGCCGTCGAATCCTGTCGCCGCATCATCATAGCCAATTTCATTCACTGTATCCCTGACAATCTGTGGTATGTCAATCTGTGCTTTCGTTGTAATCTCTCCTGTTACCAGAACAAATCCCGTGCATGTTGCCGTCTCACACGCAACACGGCTCATAGGGTCCTGCTCCATCAGCGCATCCAAGATTGCATCCGATATAGCATCGCAAACCTTATCAGGATGTCCTTCTGTTACCGATTCTGAAGTAAATAATCTTTTATCCATTTCTGTTTCCTCCTCTGTTTTGCGTTAAAAAGGTTCGCTTATTTATAATAAGCGAACCTGATAGTCAAAAGATAATCAAATCCTCTTATTGTTCGATTACTCGCTCAGGTTAGCACCTTCCTTATGGGGTTGCCGTGGCTTCACAGATCCTATGTACCTCCACCACTCTGAATAAGAGAAAATATTACAATATGGAATTTTCAAATCTTCGTATTCAGCATACTACCTTTTACCGGGTATGTCAACACTTTTATTTATTTTACATTACTTCCCTGTAATGCAGCCCTGTTATGGCTTATTTGCTGGGAATCATCCGCGCAATACGACCTGCAAACTCGTTAAAGTTCTGTGTCTGCAGTATTATCTTGCCGGGTCCGGTAAGCTTCGTGAGGAATAATCCTTCACCGCCAAAGAAAATATTCTTTAATCCTTTGACTGTTTCCACTTCGTATTTTACAGATTTCTCAAAAGCAACCACATTTCCGGTGTCTACCTTGATAACTTCTCCCGGAGCCAGAGTTTTCTCCACCTTATTGCCATCAATTTCCAGAAAAACCATTCCTGTTCCTGACATATCCTGCAGGATAAAGCCCTCTCCACCGAAGAAACCAGCAGACAACTTCTTAGTAAATGCAACACTCAGATTTACGCTCTCCTGTGCACATAAAAATGCACCTTTCTGGCAAATCAGCCCGCCGCAGGCTCCGATGTCAACCGGAAGGATTTCACCGGCAACTGTAGATGCAAATGCAATCATGGCCTCCGGTCTCTCTGCCTTATAAGTAGCCATAAACAGAGATTCACCGGAAAACATTCTTCCGATACTCTTTCCCAATCCGCCTCTCATGTTGGAATCCATGGAAACACCCTCACTCATCCATGCCATTCCTCCAGACTGTGTATACATGCTCTCGCCTGCCGCATCAAAACGTACTTCTACTGCCGGCATTGTGTCCCCTAAAACTTGATATCTCATATTCAATCTCCTTTTCTTGTAATTATATTTTAGTATACAGACCTAAACTGTTTCTATACTGGTACGCCGCCCATGTTTTATCACCATTAAGCTTTGCCCGCTATCGAACAATTACAGGTACTGCTTCATCTCTTCTGCTGTAATCTGTATAGAAGTAATCGCCTCTTTTGCCTGCTCCGCAAACTGCAAATTCTGCTCACTGATATTAGCTGCCTGCTCTGCGCTGGCGGTTATCTCCTCCGTAGTAGCGGATAAGTGGGAAATGTTTTCTACAATACGGTTGTTGGCATCGGCAAGATTATGGATACGCTGGTCAATCCCCTGAATATCTTCAATAAGGCACTCCATGTTCCTGTCCAATTTCCCGAAACTGTCCGCCGCCGTATGTATCATCTTATTCTGATTCTCTGTTGCATGTAAGGAAGTGTCTATGGAACGAACCACCTGATTGGCATTTTCATTTAATTCGAGAATAATTCTGGTAATATTCTCCGTCGAATTTTTGGTCTGCTCCGCAAGCTGGCGAATCTGCTCCGCCACTACCGCAAACCCCCGCCCTGCTTCACCTGCTCTTGCGCTCTCAATGGAAGCATTCAATGACAGTAAATCTGTCTGGCTGGAAATATCCAAAATCATGTCTGCAATCTCCTCGACCTCCCTGGTCTTGTCCTGCAGTCTGCCCATCGACTCTGTCACTCGTTTATTGGTAGAGGCAATCTGCGCAGACTGCTCTTTCAACGCTTCCATCACATCCATATTCTCCTGGATGCTCTTATTGGAATCCTCTGCAATATCTACCATTTTTCGCGAACGCTCCAGGGTCTCGTCAATAGATTCCTGAATATTCTGCGTCATGATGCTCTGCTCTGAAATATTCTCGGCGGTGATTCCTGTTGTCGAAGAAATCTCCTGCATACTGGTGGTCACCATCTTGGTCGATTCTACCAGTTCATCCACCAATTCTGTACTCTTTCCAGATTCCTCCTGTACAGTCTGTGAAACGGCTACAATGCCATCCATCATCTCTTTCTGTTTCTCGCTCTGCTCTAACACCGTCCCTAACGCATGGTCACTGAATGTCTTTGCAATACCGCCCACGCGTCCTAAAACATAGAGTACGCCAAGCGTCACATAAATAGTGCAGACCGTGTCTACATCCAATGTCAGCATATTCTTGGCGCCCTGCGCTATCAATCCCACCACATATAATGCCAGATAGGAGAAAAACGTTATCCTGTAATTCTTAGCATCATAATATGGAATCTGTACAGCCAGTACTCCCAACAGCAATATATTGATAAATTGAGCGTCTGTCTGCAGCGCCAATACCAGGAACATGAGACCATATTCAACGTTAATTACAAATTTCAGTTTAGGCGTTGACCTGTCTTTCAATAGAAGAACAGTATTGACAATGATACAGGTAATGATTATCAATGTGTTGATAAGGGTCATGCTAAATACCATCTTCCCTGTAACAAACCTCAGCCAGAGATATGCCACATATCCCGTCCATGCTGCCAAAACGGCAATATACAATAAGAGGTTCATCTTACAGTAACGCTCTGATTTATCATTATAGCGAAACCTGTTCTCTGTTCCCATAGTATTCCTCCTGTTCTTCTGCCTTTCCAACTTCTTTTATTATAATATAACTTTCTGCATTATACCACTAGAAAATTATGTTTTTCTGCAAATTTTTCTCTTTATTTACAATCGCACACTTATTGACCACCAAGACGAAAAATGATAAGATAAACGTATGTTACAGATTTAACAATCTAAGAAAAAACTATATCAATTACAGGGAGGTTTTTCACATGGATTACACACAGGAATATCAGCAGAAACTTGTCTCTGCCGATGAAGCTGTCAAAGTCATCAAATCCGGTGACTGGGTAGACTACGGCTGGTGCAACGGTACCCCCGATGTACTGGATAAGGCATTGGCAAAACGGACAGACGAATTAAAGGACGTTAATCTACGCGGCGGTATCCTTTTAAAACCGCTTGCCGTCTTTGAACGCGAAGATGCCGGAGAGCATTTCACATGGAATTCCTGGCATATGTCAGGAATCGAGCGCAAACTCATCAACCGCGGCTGTGCTTTCTACGCACCCATCCGCTACTCTGAACTTCCGCGCTACTACCGTGATTCTGCCACACCGGATAATGTGGCAATGTTCCAGGTTGCTTCCATGGACAAACATGGCTATTTCAATTTCGGACCCAACGCTTCTCATTTAACGGCAGTCTGCGAGACTTCTGCTAAGATTATTGTGGAAGTAAATGAAAATATGCCTCGCTGTCTGGGCGGCTTTGAAAATGGCATACATATTTCTCAGGTAGACTACATTGTAGAAGGCGACAATGCGCCCATCGGTGAGCTGGGCGGAGGCGGATCTGCCACCGAAGTGGACAAAGCGGTTGCCAAACTGATTGTAGAAGAAATTCCTAACGGCGCCTGCCTGCAGCTTGGCATTGGAGGAATGCCCAACGCCGTAGGCTCCATGATTGCTGAATCAGATTTGAAGGATTTGGGCGTCCACACAGAAATGTATGTTGATGCTTTTGTAGACATTGCCAAAGCCGGTAAGATTAACGGTTCCAGGAAGAATATTGACCGCTACCGTCAGGCATATGCATTTGGAGCCGGCACCAAGAAGATGTATGATTACCTGGATGAAAATCCAGAACTTTTGAGCGCTCCGGTAAGCTACACCAATGATATCCGTTCCATCTCCGCATTGGATAATTTCATGTCCATCAACAACGCGGTAGACATCGACCTATTTGGACAGGTTAGTTCTGAATCCTCCGGCATTAAGCACATCAGCGGCGCCGGCGGACAGTTGGACTTCGTGCTGGGTGCCTATCTGTCGAATGGCGGCAAGAGCTTCATCTGCTGCTCTTCCACCTTTAAGACCAAAGATGGCGAATTAAAGTCAAGAATCCTGCCGACTTTGCATCCGGGTTCCATTGTTACTGATACCCGCGCAAATATCCACTATCTGGTTACAGAGTACGGCAAAGTTAACCTCAAGGGACTCTCTGCCTGGCAGAAATGCGAGGCAATTATTTCCGTAGCACATCCTGATTTCCGCGATGAACTGATTAAGGAAGCAGAAAAAATGCATATCTGGCGAAAGAGCAATCGATAAAAGACGCTGAATATACACTAATTATGCAGAACCACCCTACCAGTCAATGGAAGGGTGGTTTTGTGCTGCCTATCAGTTATAAAAAGTCCCCATCAGATTTTCAGACTGATGGGGAAACTTTATATCTCTGTATTGTTATTTTACGGTCACTGTCACGGTGACTTTCGCTTTCTTATTGTTCGCTGCCGTCACGGTAATCTTTGCCGTACCTTTCTTCTTTCCTTTTACCATTCCCTTGGCGTCTACAGAAGCAACCGCTTTCTTGCTGCTCTTATATTTCAGAGCTCCAGCTGTATTTTTCGGCAGACTTACTTTAATCTTAGTGGTCTTGTTCTTCTTAATAGTTACTTTTTTCTTGCTCTTTAAAATTAGTTTCTTAGGCGCTGCTTTGACAGTAACGGCACATTTCAGTTCCACACCCTCTGCTTTAGCGGTAATGGTTGCTTTGCCTTTCTTCTTTGCCGTAATCTTGCCCTTGCTTACAGCAACATTCTTACTGCTGCTGCTCCAGGAAACGTTCTTCGTTCCGCTGACCTTAAGTGTTACTTTCTCGCCTACACCAAGCGTTACTTTCTTCTTGTCCAGACTGACAACCGTCACCTTACAGGTTGCTGACTTGCCATTTGCTGTCGCTGTTATGGTAGCAGTTCCAGCTTTCTTGGCAGTTACAACACCATTGTTAACTGCAGCAACTTTGTCATCGCTGCTCTTCCAGGTTACCGCTGCATTAGGTACGGCAGTTGCTTTCAATGTCGCGTTCTTACCTGCTTCGATGCCAAGTGCTGTTTTGTCCAAGGTAAGGCTGCTGGAAACCGGTGTATCATCGGCAACCGTCACTTGAATCGGAACTCTCTTATGCTCTTCTGTAAGCTCCTCTTCATACGTCATTTTAAGAATTGGCGTACCATCTGCTGCCCAATGTACACGTTTCAGACGTGCATGGCGACAAGGGTCTTCCAATGGTTGGCTATTATAATGTAAGGATTTCTCCCCATCCCAACCGCAATGCTGATAGTTGTGGGAAGTCGGTCTTGCATGGTACACAAAAATGGCATTTCCATCTTTATCTACGGTAAAGGAATTATGTCCCGGGCCTTCCTCTCCATCCACGTCACGAGAGGTCAGAAGCGGGTATGGATTCTTGGTCCAATTCTTGATATCAAGCAAGTCTGCCCCCTGTTCTGCTGTCATCATGCCAATTGCATACTCAGAACCGGTTCCGGAAGCAGAAAAGCACATAAATATTTTACCATTATTTTGTAGAACAGTGGGACCTTCATTAACCTCGTATCGCACATTCTCCCAACCAAATTCTGGTCTTGTCAGTTCTATAATCTCAGAATTCAGTATCCATGGCTGTTCTTTATCTACTTGAGCCAGATACAGTCTGGAGTTACCATACCCTTTCGATGCCCAGATTACATAAGGCTCTCCATTCGCTTCATCTTCAAAATATGTCATATCCAGACAAAAACTTTTGGTAATTGCGCTGGTAAGCCCACTTCCCCCACGCATCTGGTAATCGTCCCACATTGATTCGCCATCAGCCTCTTTAAGTGCCGTAGAGTATGGATCCATATCTCCGTCTAAAACTAATGCATGACAATAAATATTGTATGCATCTCCTCCTTTATGGGCCTCTGTAAAGTATACCACCCATTTGTCCCCAACACGGTGAATTTCCGGTGCCCAGATATAACGCTGACCTCCTGCTACCGGTTGGCCCTTACTATCTTCAAATCCCTGATTTCCAACCTTCCAAATCGTAACCTGCTTGCTTCTGTCCTGAAGTCCTTCCAAGGTCTCTGCTTTCCTCAGAACAACACGGTCATACTGTTGTGGACTATCTCCCGGCAATTTTTCCTTATCTTTTGCTTCCGGAAAATAGGAGCCGGTCATATAATAATATCCCGTCTGTTCATCATAAAAGATATTGGGGTCAGCCATGCCCTCCACAAACTTCGTATTGTCGTAGTATACAATCTCATTTTCCTCGTCATAATTGTCCAGTTCCGTTTCACTGTCGTTTGCCGGATCATCCTCCGGCAATGTACTGCCATTGATTGCTTTGAGATTATTTAAGTATTTTGTCTGGATGGCGTCTGCATACAAAGTGTATGTTCCCGGCTTAGAACCGTCCACATTGCCCTCAACATTTGAGTAATCCAGGTTGAATTTCTGTACGGAACCATCGCTGTATGTAGCATTCAGGCTTGGATACTGGTTCTTGGCTTTCTCTACCGCTTCCTCTTTGGATTTAGCGGTAACGGAGATTGGCTCCCAACCTGTCTGGACAACCGTCCCCAGCTTATTGACAATATATGTATATTCTTCCTCAGTCAGTTCCCAGGCATTGCCCAGAGCAATGGTCGCATCTTCCTCTAAGATATTCTGTCCTTTATACATAAGTGAGAACTTCGTCTTATCCAATGTCGCTTCTGTATCATATTCATCGTTGGTCGTTTCAATAACTTCATTATAATAATGAACGCCATCTTCCGAAGTAAATACATGGTAACCCTTGGAAGCCGTAGAATCGGGGGCAATTACTGCAAAATCATTTTCCCTCTTATAAATTTGCGGGGATGCCACCTGTTTGGTTCCTTGTTTGGCATAGATAACCGGACCATTATTGTTCAGAACCTCAAAAGTCTTGCCATCCTTGCTGACCGCCATATAGACGCCCTGCGTTTCCTGCGCCACATTAGTAGCGCTCGCATAGAAATCCTTGGTGGTAGAGTATACGGTCAGATAATACCCTGGCGTCAAACTCTCAACAGTATCCGCACCATAAACGCCTCCCACCTGCTCCACTTCCGCAGCCTGGCTGGTCATCGGCACGGATGTAAATACCATAACCGATGCCAGCAGCATAGAAATGCCTGTTTTTAATAGTTGTTTTTTCCTCATTTTGTTCCTCCTTTTTCACCTTTCCATTCACAAAATTAATTTATTTGACTGTGATTTTAATTTTGGCGCTTTTTTTATTGAATGTGGTCACTGTAATTGTCGCCTTACCCTTCTTTACGGCCTTAACCTTGCCTTTGGCGCTTACGGTAGCCACCTTCCGATTGCTGCTTTTATATTTGATAGTATTGCTGGCGGTATTCTTCGGCAGCTTCGCCTTAATCTGGAACGTCTTGCCTTTCTTTAACGTTTTCTTCTTGGCGTTTAAAGTTACCTTCTTCGGCGCTGCTTTCACGGTTATCGTACAGCTCGCTTTCTTGCCATCTGCTGCCGCTGTGATGGTAACCTTGGTTGTCTTTTTAAGCTTCTTATTCGTGTCAATTTTGCCTTTATCGACTGTTACAGCCTTCTTATTGCTCGTTGTCCACTGAACCGTTTTATTCGTCGCATTATTGGGCTTGACAGTAGCCTTTAGCGTGAATTTCTCACCCGCGCCCAATGTCAGTTTCTTCTTGTTCAAGGTTATCCCGCTCACTCTGACCGTATCCGCATTTGTGCCCGCCGCTTTCACAGTGACAGTACAATTCGCCGTCCTGCCGTCCGCTGCGGTTGCCTTAATCGTGGTTGTGCCGACTGCCACAGCCGTCACCTTGCCATTTACAACAGTTGCAATCCCTGGATTCGCAGACTGCCAGGTTATGGTCTTATCGCTTGCGTTCGCAGGCAGCACCGTAGCCGTCAAAGTCTCGCTTCCTCCAATGGTCAGATTGAGACTCGTCTTATTCAAGGATACTCCGCTGACCGGTACACACACATTAATCGTTGCAGTTACCGTTCTATTCTCTTCGGCAAGTTCCTCTGCATAGCTCATCTTGAGGATGGGCGTACCATCTGCTGCCCAGTGTACACGTTTCAGCCTTGCGTCACGGCATGGATCATAGAGAGAGTCATCTTTTGCCCAATCACATTGCTTATCATAGCACTTTTGTCCTCTCGCATGGTAGACAAAGATATCATTGCCGTCCTCATCAACCGTAAATGAATTATGCCCTGGTCCGTATTCACCCGGCACATCCGCAGAGGTCAGTACCGGATAGCCCTGTTTTTTCCAGGAAGCTGCATCCAGCATATCTGCATCTTCGTCAATAGACAGCAAACCTATGCAATACTCCGGTCCGGTTCCCGCTGCCGAAAATGCCACATAAATCTTGCCATTATTCTTTATTACGGAAGGTCCTTCGTTGACATTCTCTACCTGGCGTTCCCAACTGTACTCAGGAATAGATATCTTCACGCTGTTGGAAATACATTTCCACGGCTCATCCTTATTAATCTCGGCAATGTACAGAGAGGAATAATCATTGGACTGCGGCCAGATAACATACCATCTGCCCTGATTCTCAAACACTGTCATATCCAAGGAGAATGCCGTAAATGCCTGCGTATCCCCTTCGTTCGCCTGCATAAGACCCATTGCCTGCCAGCTTGCTGGATTCATGATATCCTCAGAATCCGTACATTTCAGTACATGCGGGCGTATTCCCCATACATTGCCACCATCAACACTTGAGGTATAAAATACATAATACTGGTCATCCACCAGGCGGATTTCCGGCGCCCAGATATAGCGGAATTCATTGTTGGAATGGTCATCGCAGTCCCAAATGGTAATTTCCTCTGCCTTCGCAAGTCCTTCAATCGTCTCGGATCGCCTCAGCACAATCTTGTCATAACCATTTTTATCTCCGCCTCCGAGCATCGGATACGACGCCGTAAAGTAATAATAACCATCGTTGCCCTTTAAGATGCAGGGGTCTGCGCGCTGCTGGATAAATGGGTTCGCATACTGCGTCTGCTGTATGGTTCCTTTGACCTCATAAGTTCCCGCTTTCGATAAATCTGTCCCGGAAATATCTTGTTCATCCCAGACCACTTTCATATCCTTCGATGAGCCATCACTATAATCAGTCTTCACAGTTTCAGGCAGCAGGGAAGCTATATTTGCACTCTCTCCTAACTTCACCTCAATCTGCGGCGCCTGAACTCCGGTATTTCTCACCACATCCAGTTTACCGACCACCCGGTCATACTCACTCTTGCTGATACGCAGCACATTGCCCACAGAAGCTCCTTCGGGCAGCTTGCTGCCATCAGTCAAAGATTCTTTCACATAATCTGTCTGCTGCTCATCCGTAACGGTTGTAAAATCAGTAGTAATCGCACTGAACTGTGTGTTTCCGCTTTTCCAGAAAATCTGATAGGAAACCACCCCCTGCTCCGATACCGGACATACCTGCAAATCGCCGGATACATCATGCCCAAGCTGCAGCTTCCGCTCATTCGTAAAATTAATCAAATCCACAGAATCAAACACATAGATATACTTCTGCACGGAGGTATTCTTAGCCACCATGCCGTAAGTCCCATCAGCCTTGCGGAAAATATACATTCCCTGCAAGCCATTGGGATTAGATGCCTTGCCTCCGCCCCAATTGTTGGCAAAACAGATGCCGGTATTGGAATTCAGCGCCGTATACTCTGTTCCGTCCACGCTGTAAGCCAAATGCAGACTGTTTCCAAGCGAAGCATTCTCCTTAGTGTTGGTATATGACATCAGGTAAGCATAATCTGCTTCTCCGCGCACCATGACATCAAAACTCTTCTGCGCACTAAAATTATCACTGCCCTTCTGATATGTAACATTTGCTGTCAAAGTCAGGCGTACATCTTCATTCTGCCCGGAACGCTTCACTTTGCCGATAATCCTGCCATTTGCTGCCACAATTTCCATGGCATTCACATTACTGCTGCTCCAACTGATGTTTGTATTGGCTCCAAGCGCAGCCGGAAGCTCCAAATCTCCCGACACAAAGAATGTTCCAATACTGAAATCCTTTACACGATTATTAAACTGCTCCTGCATAGGTACGGCGGGTACCGTCAAGTCAAATGTTTTGGTATCCGTCTTCCCACACAAAGAAATCTTTGCCGTCAAAGTTACATTGGCAGCTGTGTCTGTAGGAATTGTCACCTTACCATCTGCAGATATCACATCAGAATTGGTACTTTCCCAACTAATAGCTGCACCTTTCGCACCTTCTGTCGGAAGTGACAAATCCTTTGCCACCGTACTGTCCAATACCAGAGAGTCTTTTACTTCCGCTATTGCAGCATTAATTATGGTATCTTTATTCAATGCCGGAGGCATGTCGTCATAGTATTCCTGCCAGACTTCTGTCTGCGTCAAAGCCTGACCATAGACACGCACACCATAGACGCCGCCCTTATAGAACTTGTCATTGTAGGCAGAACGCCCGATACAAGCAACCAATCCTGTGCCAAAATCAGTTGTTGTCTTGCTCTTACTGTTATTGCACACCTCCACGCCATTGTAATAGCCGATAATTCTGTCAGGTGTGATTACCGTTGTGTACAATCCCCAATCTGCACTGGTTTTCGTGCTGGAAACAGGCGTTTCTGTCTTATATGGCTGATCTGCATTATCACCATCGGTCCATACGCTCTTAAAGTATTCACTGGGATTCATAGGATTTAGAATCCAGTAGTGCAAAGGCATATTTGAAGCGCCCCCGCCTAAATGCTGGGTGGTTGTACCAAAGTACATTGCCGAATAATCTCCTTTGCCGGTATCATTCTTCAGCCAGGCTGAGATAGTCAGGGTATCCCTGTTCTCAAACACCCCGCCGGGAATTGACACATACGCCGCTGAAGATCCTGCCGCACCGCCCGGGAGCGTCAGCACTCCGTCAGCAATCTTTGCCCCAGTTCCTTCCAGGGCAGCATCGTGACCATTCCCGCTCGTATCGGCAATCCTCTTGTCTGTGATATCGCTGTCCTCAAACTTGTACTCAGCAAGCAAATTGCCCTCCCCGGCTGCATTTGCCACTGTCGCCGGAGATAACGGCAGCATAGCAACCATCATAATAATACTTAAAATCGCTGCCAGACATCGTTTCCATTGTTCCATCGCATCCTCCTCCTTCTTTATAAATTCTCACATGCACATTTTGCACAAAAGATATTATTATTGTACAAAATTTCTCTGCAAAAAGCAACAAATATCCTTTAGGAAATTAAAAATCTAAAGGCTGAACTCTTACGAAAAGGGAGACCCCCGGACAATAATCCGAGGGTCTCCCTTTATACACTTAATGATAATCAATTCCAAACAATTATGCTTTCTTCTTACGTACCATAACAAGACTCTGGATAACCAGGAACAGGCAGAGCATAAGCGCTCTCGTGATACCAATCCACCATGCTTCTCCCAAACCTGCCTGAGATACGATATTCTGAATAGTACCCAGAGACATAACACCGAAGAATGTACCTGCAATGTTACCAACACCACCGGTCAGCATCGTACCTCCGATAATGGAAGATGCGATGGCATCCATTTCAGCTCCCAGCGCATGGGATGGAGAACCAGAACCTACATGGAGGAAATATACATAGCCGCCGATTCCTGCTAAAAGCCCGCAGAGCACGTGGGAAAGAAATCTCGTTCTCTTCACGTTGATACCAAGCATCAATGCACTCTGGCGGTTTCCGCCGACTGCATAGAAAGAACGTCCAAGCTTGGTCCACCTGAGCAGACAGAACAGAACAATCACAACAAGGATTGCTATGATTACACCAATCTCTACATAGGCATCAATATAGTCGCCTTTCCTGTTGGCAGAACCCATCCCCGGTATGATAACACGTGTCATTTTCAGCTTAGTGAACGCTTCATTTGCCACATTAAACGGCTTAGTATTCACAATCGTTGTCATACCACGTGCAAAGAACATACCTGCCAGAGTAACGATAAATGGCTGGATATCAAGATATGCAACCAGAAGCCCCTGAAACGCACCAAATGCAAGACCTACTGCCAATGCAATCAGTACAGACACAAATACATTGCCTCCCATATGGTCAAGGTATACTGCACAGCACATGCTGACTAATGCTGTTACACCTCCAACGGAGATATCGATTCCGCCGGTAATCATAACAATACTCAATCCACAGGCAAGGACAATCAAAGCCGCATTGGCATTCAGCAGATTAAAGAATCCCTGTGGCTTTAAGAACCCTCCCCCTTGGAAGATTATAGCGCCAATATACATCAGGAAGAAGATTACAACGGTAATCGTAAGGAGCAGATTCGTGTCGGTAAGATTATTAAATTTATCTACAAAACTACCGGACGCTTTTGTTTTATTATTTGACATACTAAGCAACCTCCTTAACCTTAAACTTCTTCGTCACATTACCAAACCACTCTTTTACAGTCGGCGCACTGATGACAACGAGGACAATTACGACAACAGCCTTATATGCAGGAAGCGCATCAGATGATACCTTGAACTTGTAAAGTGTGCTTGTAAGGAACTGGATGACATAAGCTCCAAAGATAGAAGCTGCCATATTAAATTTACCACCGCTCAGTGCATTTCCGCCCAAAGCAACTGCAAGGATGGCGTCCATCTCTATATCCTTGGCAATAGTAGAATAGTTAATCGTTGAAATACGGCTGACCTTAATCAGACCAACGACTGCAACGCACAATCCCATAATTACATATGTAATAACTTTAATGACCTGAGGATTCAGACCATTTAATTTGGCAGAATTCTCATTGATACCAACAGACTGGGTATATAAGCCAAGATTTGTAAACTTCAGCACCAGGAAAATAATAGCAACACAGATTGCCGCAATAAAGAACGGCGTGGGGATTGGCACTCCCGGAATAAATCCTCCGTAATAACCAAGGCTGGGGTCTGTGATAACCGGAAGCTCGTTATTATTAATCCACGCTGCAATAGAACGACCTGCCGTGTACAATATCAAGGTTGCAATCATCGGCTGTATTTTGAAATAAGCAACCAATACACCGTTGAATGCACCAAACAGCATTGCTACTAAACAACTTACCAGGAATGCTACGATAATCGGCGCTGCCAGTTCCTCAGGACGAGAATTGCCGCCGCCGAGAATACGCAGCAGCACACTGCCGGCAATGGCTACAGCCGCACCCACACTGATATCCTGACCGCCGGAAGCCGCAGTAACCAAGGTCATACCGATTGCAAGAATCGCAAGCTCTGAACCATCATTCAGGATTGATATCAGGAATCCCTGCAAAACCATATTGCCTGAACTGTTCTGTCCGACAGTAATCTTAAAGAAAGCCGGATCCGCAATCAGATTAAAGACAGCAAGTATCACTAAGGCGAGCACTGGAATAAACATCTGATGTCTAACCATTCTCGATAACATACTCTCATTTGGTTTTTTCACTTCATTTTTCTGCATTATTATTTGTCACCTCCGGCAATCGTACTCATAACCTTGCTCTGATTCAAATCATCCCCGGAAAGCTCACCTACTACCTTGCGGTCTCTCATAACAACCAGCCTGGAACAGGTACGGAGCATCTCATCCAGCTCAGAAGAAATAAACGTAACGCTCATTCCCTCAGAAGCAAGCTTCAGCACTAATTTCTGTATATCTACTTTGGTTCCAACATCAATACCACGAGTCGGCTCATCCAAAATCAGGTATTCAGGATGCGTAAACAGCCAACGTGCAAGAATTACTTTCTGCTGATTACCACCGGAAAGAGACTTAATCGGAGTATCGGCAGAAGCCGTCTTAATACTCAGAAGCTTAATGTACTCATCTGCAATCTCATACTGTTTTGCTTTTGAGAACGGCTTAAAGAATCCTTTCAATACCTGCTGGGCAAGTATGATATTCTCACGCACAGAAAGGTCTCCTACAATACCATCGCCCTTACGGTCTTCCGGAAGGTATGCAATACCGTTCTTCATCGCATCCAATGGTTTGCTAATCTTCACAGGCTTACCATTCATCTTGATTGTTCCGCCTGTTACCCTGTCTGCTGCAAAGAGCGCACGTACGCATTCACTTCGTCCTGAACCAAGCAGACCAGTAAATCCATTTACTTCTCCCTTATCAATATGGAAATCAAACGGTTTGATACCGGCATCGCTGACACGACCCTGAGCCTCCAGAACCGGAACAGAACCAGCCTTACGCTCATATGCCTTCTGCTCACCCTTGATATCAGACATGTCATCCAACTCTTTACCAAGCATCTTGGAAACGAGCTGTACACGCGGAAGTTTCTCGATTTCAAATTCACCTACTAATTGCCCATCACGCATAACGGTAATACGGTCACAGATTTCATACACCTGATCTAAGAAATGCGTAACAAAGACAATACCCACTCCCTTTGACCTCAAATCACGCATCAGCTTAAACAGCTTCTCAACCTCCTGCTCATCCAGGGAAGACGTGGGCTCATCCAGAATCAGCACTTTACAGTCCATATCTACTGCTCGTGCAATCGCAATCATCTGCTGAACCGCGAGAGAACAGGTCTCAAGCTGCTGTGTAGCCGTTGCTGGGATATCCAATGATTTGAGAATCTTTTCTGTGTCAGAATTCATTTTTCTCCAATTCTGACCTATGCCGCTGGTCCGACCAATAAACATGTTCTCAGCGACGGAAAGGTTGGGGCAGAGCGTAATCTCCTGATACACGGTACTGATACCAATCTTTTGTGCATCCTGTGGGGAATGGATAGCTACCGGACCTTCTTTTCCATCCAGGAAAATATCTCCTTCGTCCTTACTGTAAACCCCAGTCAGGACCTTAATCAAAGTAGATTTTCCGGCACCATTCTCACCCATCAGTGCATGAACCTCACCTTTGCGTAACGTAAAATCCACCCCTTGCAGGGCGCGTACTCCGGGAAAGCTTTTGTGAATGTTCTTCATCTGTAATACTATATTGTCTTTCACCTATGAGTTCACCTCCTATATTTTTTAATATAATCACTTGCGCGCTCTATCGGCAAATGCTTACATTCACATCATTCACTCCGCTGTCAAGTGTTATATTTACCTTCACCCACTCCGCTGTCAAGTGCCTATTTTCACACAAAGCGCGGCGCAGACTTAACTTCGACCTCGCTGCGCCGCGCTTTATATTATTGCTTTAACTCAATTCTAAAATCAATCTACAGATTAGATACCGTAGTTGTCAACATCTTCCTGAGTGATTTCTTTAGCATCGAAGCCTTTCTCATCCATGATAATAGTCTTCTCAGCAATTTCTTCTCCAGCCTCAAGAGACTTGATTACTTCGTCAATGTAGCTAGCCTGGAATGGGTTGCACTGTCCATCATAGTTCCAGTTACCTGCAAGAAGCTCTTCTAATGCCCACTTGTTGCAGTCAAAGCCCATAACAATTACGTCTTTATCTACACCATGAGAGATGTTAGCTGCGTCAAGAGCTGCTACAGCGCCCTTAGCCATATCATCGTTCTCAGCGTAAATTACGTTGAATTTCTCACCAGAGTCGATTACAGACTGAACAACCTGCTTAGCATTATCAGCATTCCAGTCACCTGTCTGCTGTACAACCAGTTTCCAATTATCTTCAGCTGCTACCTTCTCATCAAGGGCTTTTGTACGTCCCTGCTGAGCTGCAGTACCCATCTGTCCCTGAATGTGGATGATGTTGTACTCATCTAATCCCTGTCCTGCTAACCAATCAACAGCTGTCTGTCCTTCCTTCTCCATATCGGATACGATGGAAGCTGCATAAAGGCTCTCGTCTGCATCGATAACACGGTCAAATAAGATAACCTCAGTTCCTGCTGCCTGAGCATCCTGAAGAACTCCATCCCAACCTGCTGTATCTGCTGCAGAAATCAGAAGATAATCGATACCCTTAGTAAGCATGTTCTGCGCAAAAGTAATCTGCTCATCATTCTTCTTGCTGTACTGGAAGTCTGCTTCATAACCATTAGCTTCACAGAACATTTCCTGAAGGTCTTTATCGTTAGCTGTACGATATCCAGACTCGTTCGGGTCGTTGTTGATAATACCAACTTTGATTAATTCTCCGTCTGCTGCAGGAGCTTCTGTCTTAGCGTCATCTGCTGCGTCGTCTGCCGGAGCGTCTGCTGCGTCATCTGCTGCATCGTCTGCAGGTGCATCTGCTGCATCGTCTGCTGCGTCATCTGCAGGAGCTTCTGTCTTAGCGTCATCTGCAGGTGCATCTGTCTTAGCGTCATCTCCGCCGCCACATCCAACTACTGTTGCTGCAACCATAGCTGCAGCGAGTAACATTGCTACTTTCTTCTTTAACATTTTACATGTCCTCCCTTTTTTGTTTTCGGCTTTCGCCGTTGGTGATTTCATTTTAAGTTTTTTGCATGTTCACGTCAATAAGCCTTGCTATGTATTTTTCATATTTGTCGCAATATCCAATACAAGTTTATTGATATTTTTATTATTTAAATACAGGTATTTCGTTTTTCTCTAATATTTTTTACAAAAGTTTGTTTTATTACTGTGTTTTTTTACACTTTTCCAGAAAATGCAAAAGTTTGCCCACAATTTCTGGAAGTTGGCGCTTGCATTTCTGGCAATCCTTTTTGTTACTTTTTGTCATTTCAATCATTCTATACATAATCTGTTCATTTTTTATTCATTTTTTTATACGAATGATTTTTTTGCAGATAACTAATTTTATAAATATACAGATTTTCCGATATATTTTTACGATTTGAACTTCCAGCTTATCCCTGAGCTTCCGAAAAATAGAAACTTTCCATGACAATTATACAAATCTATGATAGAATCCAACCAAATGGAACTTGAAAGGAGCCTCATCATGCCAGCCAAATATATCCGCCTTGCAAAAATACTGCGCGAGTCTATCTTCCAGAACACAGGGAAAGGCATTTACAAGCTGCCTTCCGAAAGCGAACTATGCGAGCAATACCGCATGAGCCGCCAGACAGTGCGAACCGCTCTGCGTCTCCTTACAGAGGAGGGGCTTATCGAAAAACGACGGGGAAGCGGGTCTTTTTCCACCGGGCTTGGCGCCATGCAAAACACGATTGCCGTGATTGTCAACCACGCGGAAGAATATACAACCCCCGCCTTCCTGGCAAATGTAAAATCCGCTCTAAATGCCAAAGGATATTCTATTAATGTATATTCTACCTATTCTAAGGTTTCAGAAGAACGCATAATTTTACAAAATCTGCAAAACGAGTCCATCCGCGGCATAATAGCAGAAGGGAGTAAGACAGCGCTGCCGAATCCCAACCTGGACCTTTATGAGCATTTGATGGCAAAAGGCGTCTCCGTTCTGTTCGCAGGAGGGATTTATACAGGACTAACCGGCTGCGTATGCGTCAAAGACGACAATTATTATGGAGGATACCTGTTAGCCAAACACCTGATACAGCTGGGCCATACCCGGATTGCCGGCGTTTTTAAAATCGATGACCAGCAAGGCCTGGAACGTTATTCCGGCTTTGCCGCTGCAATGCGGGACTTTAATATTCCCCTCCCGGAAGAACTGATTGTCTGGTATACCGCCACAAGGCTGGAGGCTCTGGAATCCAAATCAGATACCGGATTCCTTTCGGGCCTGCTTCACTGGAACAAAGAACCGTACTCTGCTGTCATTTGCCAAAATGACGAAGTTGCCTACTGGCTAATCCGCGAGCTGAGCTATACTGATATCAGGGTTCCGGAAAACATCTCTGTCGTTTCTTTTGACAACAGCTACATGAGCGATTTAAACTCTATCCATATCACTACATTAGCCCATGAGAAAGAACCCGGAACTGCCGCTGCCGCCGCGCTCCTGCGCATGATTCAGGGCGAATCCGTATTTTCAGAGGAACTTCCCTGGAATTTGGTTGAAAAAAACAGCACTGCGCCCTATAACCGTTAAGACGCTGTGCTGCTTATTCTGCTTTATTTGGGCTAATTTCGAACACCACCCCGGTATTCCCTGGGAGTGCAGCCCTGGGTCTTTTTAAATACAAAGCTGAAATAATGCGGGTCCTTAAACCCAACCTCTGCCGCTATATCACCGGACGGTCTTTCCGTCTGCCGCAGCAGCTGTTTGGCCTTTTCCATACGTTTCTTGGTCACATATTCTGTAAAAGTCATTCCCATTTCCTGCCGGAATACAGTGCTGAAATAATTAGCGCTGACCTCCACGGCGCCAGCAACTTCATTGAGGGAAATAGAATCTTTTGTATAGTTTCCTTCTATATATACAAGCGCACGTTTAATCAGCTTCTTACTCTGGCTCTCCATAACCTGTTCACCCAACTCAAGCGCACGCTGCAGAAGTTCCTGCATGTAAAACCTCATGTCCTCCACATTAAGGCTCAAAATCTGTACTTTATCCGTATAAGTATTCTCCAGCAAATCCTCCTGCCTGTAGCCCAGCTTTTCCACAAATGCAATCGCCGTAAACCTAATGCTTAACATCAGGTAATCACGGAACATCTTGGATTTTAAGGCTTCCTTCTGGCTTTCCAGATAGTTATCCACGAAATCATCTACCTCTTCTGCCCGTCCATGCGCGAGGAAATTTTTGATAATTTCCGGATCTGCTTTGGCGATATCCACTTCCCCCAAAGATTCCTTGCCTTCCGCCCTCGAAGCGAACCCCATGGTCTCCATCGTCAAAATATGCTGTCCCGGCTTCAGGAAGCGGTAAGACATCATGTGGTTAACTTTGCTGTATACCTGCGGAAGCATACTCAGCCTTTGTACAGGTTCCCCGATTGCACAGCACCATTCTATCTCAGAATCATGGCCGGAACAAATGCGGATAATTGTTTCCCGGCACTTACTCTTTAATTCCTCCATCTGTTCCTCTTCACCTTTCAACAGAATGCCATAAGTATTGATATTCCACCGAAACATCAGATATTCAGGATACCGCTGAAAATATCGGGTAAGTTCTTCCCTCTTTCCCGCAAGCAGGCGGGACTCTTTGGAATGTTCCTCCGCATTCCTCTTCTCCCGCAAACTGACCATAGCAAAATTGTAACTGGCTGCATCCATTTCCAGAGAAAATTTCTGCGCCTCCTCATAAATCTCCTGCACTGACAAATGCCCCTCAAATACTTTTTCAAAGAAAACTCTTCTGGAAAACTGCTCGTATTCCTGCATGTCTTCCTTATATTTCTCCTGATAATTCTCCTGCTCACGCTCATCTTTAATTTTTTCCCGAATCTCCAACAGTACTTTCTGCAATGCAGAACGCGAAATCGGCTTCAGCAGGTAACGCTCCACGCCAGCCCTGATAGCCCGTTGTGCATATTCAAAGTCATCATGCACACTGATTATGACAACTTTAATATGCGGAAACTCCTGTTTCACTATTCCGGTGAGCGCCAGACCGTCCATAAACGGCATATTGATATCGGTAATCAGCACATCTGGCTTTACTTTGCGTATCAGGGGGAGCGCCATCTCCCCATCACTTGCCTCGCCGGCAAACTGATAACCATACTGCTGCCACATAATGTTATCACGCAGACCTTCCCTGACACTGGTCTCATCCTCTACCAGAAATACTTTTAACATCTAATTTGACACCTTCCCAAAATCTATCCTTTACAACTTAAAGAACTTAATATCCTCATTCACCTGGTCAGACAGGCCCTTCAGGCTGTTTGCCGCCTCTGCCAGAAGATTAATGGTTGCACTCAGTTCCTCCATGGATGCTGTGGTTTCCTGTGCGGAAGCCGCATTTTCCTGAGAGATGGCTGACAGATTCGCAATTACATCCACAACCGTCTTCCTGGATTCATCGCATACATGGGTGCGCTCTTCAATCATAGTAGTATCTTCCCTCGAGCTGTTTATGCCCTCGGTCACATTAGTGAAATGGCTCTGCGTATCTTCAATCTTCCGCCGCTGGTCAGTAATAATCGCACCGACTTCCTTCATAATCTCAACCGTCAGCTCAGACTCCGCAAGCAGGGAGTTAATGATATCTGTAATTGTCTGTGCAGAACGGCTGGACTCATCCGCAAGCTTCTGGATTTCAGAAGCAACTACTGCAAAGCCCTTGCCAAACTCCCCCGCCCTTGCGGCCTCAATACTGGCATTCAAAGACAGCAAAGATGTCTGGCTGGCAATCGCGGAGATAAGGTCCACTGCCTCACGGATTTTCTGCGCTGATTCATTCGTCGCATAAACCTGCTCTCCGATTTTATGTATCGCCTCCGTTGTCTTGTTCGTAGACTCCACCAAATCCTGCATTATTTCCGCCGAATCATCCCCCGCCTGTTTCATGCTCACGGACGTAGAATTCAACTTATCTACACCGCCCACGATATGCTCAATCATGGAACCCATATCCACAATCTTGCCGGAGGCATTCTCAATCTCCTCCGCCTGGGAAACCGCACCCTGAGAAATTTCCTCCACAGCCTTACCAATCTCCGTTGCATTGATATTGACACGTTCCGCCATCTCATCCAAAGACTGCCCGGATTTAAGAAGTTCATCCGAAGAAAGCTGAAGGTGATTTAAAATCTCAGACAACTGTTTAACCAAGTTATCCAGGGCATTAGCAATGCTGCCCAACTCATCCTTGCGGCCTTTCAGCTTTTCATCCACCTGAATATTCAAATTCCCCTCTGCAAGCTCCCGGATTACGCCCTCCTCTTCCTGAATAGCCCTGGATAATGCCCTGGAGAAAAACAAAATCAGAATTCCTCCCAACAAAATCACAGTTACATTGAGAATGGTTACCTGAATAACCTCACTCCTGATGTAAGCCTCTATCCCGCTGCTCGGCTCACCAGCAAAGACCATGCCTACAATGCTGCCATCCTTATTTGCCAATGGCATATAACAACAAAAATAAGGCTGTCCGTTTAGCTGCAAATGTTTATCCACATATTCTTCTCCCCCCTCAAGAACCTTGGCAATTACCTTCTCTGACGCCTGTGTGCCTACCATGCGTTCTCCGGTTTCGCCGTCCACCAAAGTCGTCACTCTGCGGGTATCCCCATAGAACAATGTGATATCAATGTCGGACTCTGACGCAAAATCCTCAAAATACGGCAGCTTCTCCGAAATATTAATATCTCCTTTATAAACGGTCTCACCGTCAAGCCGATAATCTCCTTCGCTCAGCGCATCCATAGAGTTCTTCACGCCACATACAATATCCTCCAGACGTTTAATTGCCTCATCCTGCATTCCACTCCTTATCGTACGGGCCGAAAAGAATGCCGTTGACAGGGCAAGCACAATCAACGGTCCCAGCGCCATGGCTAACATTTTTGTCATAATTCCTGCTTTTACTGTCTGCTTTTTCCCTTTCTTGTTCATACTGTACTTCCTTTCGTTCGTAAAAATATGAATCCATTAACATTTTCCTCAAGCAACATTTACAATAATTATAACAAAAATCATAAAATTATACTATAAAAAATTAATATTTTTCTTAAAAAATTCAACCTTACAGAGCATGGATAAAAATCCCGCTCCTTAATTTGGGCTCAAACCAGGTGGATTTGGGCGGCATCAAAAGCCCTGCATCTGCCACCGCGAACAATTCCTGAATAGAAGTCGGATACATGGCAAATGCCACCTTACAATCCGTACTGCAGCGTCTCTCCAGTTCCTTTAGTCCACGTATCCCTCCCACAAAATCAATTCGGCTGTCCGTCTTGGGATCTTCTATGTCAAGGACCGGAGACAGCAGCCTATCCTGCAGGATAGATACATCCAGCCCGGCTACCGGATGGTCAGGGATTTCCTTATCAGGAATCCTGCAGCCATACCACTTTCCCGCCAGATACATTGTAAACCTTCCTTTTCCCTGCGGTTTTACTGCCCGAGTCCCCAACTCTTCCACTTCAAACAGCTGTGAAGTTTTTTCCAGAAACGCTTCCTCTGACATGCCGTTCAAATCTTTGACCACACGGTTATAATCCATAATCATCAACTCTTCGTCCGGAAACAATACGGAAAGAAAATAATTGAATTGTTCTTCTCCCGTATAATCAGGATACTCTTTCCTCCGCTTCTGCCCTACTTTCACCGCTGATGCCGCCCGGTGATGCCCATCAGCGATATAAATTTCGCCAATCGAAGCAAACGCACCTTCTACTGTATGAATCTGCTTCACATCTGAAATTACCCATACCCTGTGACGGATACCGTCATCCGATACAAAATCGTAAAGCGCATTTTCCTTTTTAACGGCCGCCACAACTTCATTAATTGCCGCATTGGCACGGTAGGCAAGAAAAATCGGACCGGTCTGGGCGTTACAGATATCAACATGATTAATCCTGTCCCGTTCTTTCTCCGCACGGGTATTCTCATGTTTTTTAATCACACCCTGCTCATAATCATCAATAGAAGCACAGGCCGTTATCCCTGTTTGTGTCCGTCCATTCATCGTAAGTTCATATATATAGTAACAATCTTTCTCCTCTTTCACAAAGGAGCCATCCTCCACCATTCCCCAGAGAATGTCATGCGCTTTCTGGTAGACTTGCGGCGCATAAGTATCCACACTGTCATCAAATTGAGTCTCTGCCCTGTCAATCCTCAAAAAACTCTGCGGATTCCCGCTTACTGCTTCTTTGGCTTCCTCACGGTTATATACATCGTACGGAAGCGCTGCTATTTTATCTGCCAGCTCCTGAGCGGGTCTGATTGCAGAAAAAGGTCTGATTACTGCCATATTTTTCCTCTTTTCTATTCTCTTGTTGTCCCAACATTCTACACAAAGGCGCCATTCGGAGCGCCTATTCTTCCACACCATTGCGAGCGCAAATATCTTTGATGCAGCATCTGTCACAATAAGGTTTGGTGCGCGCTGTACACACATCCCTGCCATGATATACCAGACGGTGGCAGAAATCGCTGCCTTCTTGCGGTGGAATCAACTTCCACAGCGCCATTTCCACTTTCTTGGGTTCCTTGATATTATCTACAAGCCCCATCCTGTTTACCAGGCGGATACAGTGTGTATCTGTGACAATCGCCGGTTTATGGAACACATCGCCCATTATCAGGTTAGCGCTCTTTCTTCCTACGCCAGGCAATTTTAAAAGGGCATCAAAATCTTCCGGAACCTTCCCTTCATATTGTTCATGCAGAATCTTCATACACGCGCTGATATCACGCGCCTTACTTCTGCCAAGCCCACAAGGGCGGACAATCTTCTCTATCTCCTCCACCGGAGCTTCGGCCAGGGATTTCACATCTGGATATACCTGATAAAGTTCTTCCACAATAACATTCACCCGCGCATCCGTACACTGCGCCGCCAGACGGACGCTCACAAGAAGCTTCCACGCCTCATTGTAATCTAATGTGCAGTCCGCCTGGGGATATTCCTGTTTGAGCCGCTCAATGATTTCCAGAGCCAACTTCTCTTTGGTCATTTGGTATTCCTTTCCTCAAAATGTTTATTGCACTCATTGCAATAATTAAATTTAAAATTTATTTTACTTTTACGTGTTTTGCTCTGCTGTATGCACCGTACACTTTCGTCTTACCTGATTGCTTATACGGCCGAATACGGAAATAATACGTCTTTTTGCTCTTTAATTTCGTAATCGTTTTTGTCTTCACATTTGCCTTCTTCACAAAAACTGTTCGCGCAGATTTAAACTTAGCGTTCGTCGCATACTGGATACTGTAACCGCTCGCTTTTGAAGCTGCTTTCCATTTAAGAACCGCTTTCTTTGCAGATTTGCTTTTCACTGAACTCAGCGATATCTTCTTAGGAGCAACATTCACAGTCACAGTCTTTGTCTGTTTCTTAAAGGTCGCCGTCTCCGCCGCTGTTATCGTAATCTTTGCTATTCCGGTATTCTTAATTGTTACTTTGCCGGTGCGTGAATTGACGGAAGCCACTTTAGGGGCGTTAGAAGTAAAACTCAACGCGCCATCCCCTTTTGTTAATTTAGCATTTAAGTTAAATGCCGCAGAACCGTAAGTTTTATCAAATACAGAATTAATATTTATGTTCTGTATGCCTTTTTCAACTGGTTTAGGCGTTTCCGTTCCAGGCTGTTCTAGTCCTGGAGCCTCCGGTTCAGGCTCTTCCTTCAACGTATCCGTTGTATAAATTTCAGCAATCTGCTCATCAGACAGCGCAGTGCTGTAAATTGCCACATCGTCAAATTTGGCAGACTGCACATCTTCCGTCCCATAAATCAGTCCCGAGCCAATGCTAATATTCTCTGTTTTCTGAATATAATATTCCAATGACCTGTCAAAACAACTGCTCAAATCCTCTGCAAGCACACGTACCGCTTTGCCGTCCACATATAGCTTAAGACCTGACGCACTCACCGAGTAAGCAACATGATGCCATTCATCACGGTTGATATCATAACTGATACCTTTCGCTTCCACATTGGCGTTGATGCTGGGGCTTATGCCTACGCTGAGCCTGGTCATGGGATTCGTAATCTCACTGCTGCCGCTGCTGGCTTCAAACAGTGCGCTATCCTCCAAAGCTGCCGCCCCCACATTGACCCACATGCTGACCGTAAATCCATCCTGCGTAATTGTCGAAAATGTATCTACTGGAAGTTCCAGATAGTTTTCACGATATGAATTGCCGGCATTCTGCACCTGCAGAACACTGCCGCGCTGATTATCCGTCACAATGGAAGCCTTCCCATTCAGCGCAGCCTTACCGCTCTTAGAGGAATGCCTTACCGGAGCAACACTGCCTGCGGCTGCGCCCTTCTCAAAATTAAATCCATAGACCAGAGCTTCAGAAAGAGACTTCTTTGCCGTCACCTTACTTCCCCAAAGGCAGGTATTATCATTGCCAATTACAGAAAAGGTCATTACTTTCTGCGGAGCAGCCTCCTCATTAAACTGTTTGCAGACTATGCCTTTATATACCACATCCTCCAGATTCAAGGTAATATAATCATATTCTTTTCCCTCACCGGTCGATTTAGCCCAGGTTCCGGTCCTCGCCCCGCCGACTGTACCATCCGCAAACAATACCACATTCTCTGAATAAATCATATCTCCATTTGTGGCAGTGCCATGATTTATCAAATCGTAGCTGCCGACAATCTCGCTGTCCTGATAATGCTCAATTGTATCACCGCGGTATTCATAGACGGTAGGAACCGGCCATTGGTCTTCATTTAAATATTGCTGCCGTACCCGCACCTGATGCAGACTCGATGGTTCAAAACGCTGGTGATAAAACAGGTACCTCTGCCCATCATCATCAATCAAAGCGGAATTGTGCCCTGCTGAACGGTATCCCTGCTGATTCGGAAACTGGTAATTGCCGATGAGCTTAATACCGTAACGATCATTGTCCTCACCGCTGTCTTTGGCATTGTTCCCTGCTGCATCCATATAGGGACCATACACGTTCCTGGAGCGGAACAGACGCATGTTATAACCACCATTGTCACCAAGACCTCCATACGTCTCATACATATAATAATAATTACTCTCACTGTCATAGAGAATGTAGGCTCCCTCTCCGGACTGATGGTTGCCGCCTGCAATATGGGTGCCGAAATAGCGGTCAGTAAAATTACCGGAAACGCTCTCCGTACTGTCTTCCCCTGGATATATCACTGCTCCGGTTGCACTGTCAAGCGGCAAAATAAAAATTCCCCCGGACCAGGAACCATATGTCATGTAGAGCTTGCCGTCGCTGCCAAAAAATACAGTAGGATCAATGGCATTGGGCGCATAGTTTTCATTCCAGCCGCCGCTTGAGGTAAACCATTTATCGCTGACTTCCGTAAGCGTACCATCCGCAATCAGCTCTGAGAGATTTAAATAATCATTGTCCCATTTGGTATTTCTGGTACTCACGCCGCCATTGGTACCATTATCTACCTCTCCATTCTCCGTAAAACCGGAGTAAATAATCGTATCTATATGCTGATAGGGACCCTCCGGGGTCTTGGAGACAGCATAACCAATGCAGGAACGCCGCCAGGTAGAGGTAGTGCTGTAATAGAGCATATAAGCTCCTTTGCTGGAATCTTCCCATACATAATGAGGATTATAAATAACATCCGGCGCCCACACGCCTATGCCGCCATTCTTGCAATCCGCATCATCATAGCCTGCCCAGGCAAAGGACTCGGCAAAATTCTCCAAAATTTCCCCATACACCGAATCATTTTTCCAACTGTCTTCTGGTCTCCAATTCCAATCAGGATTCATCTGCGTCCAGTTCATCAGGTCTTTAGACTTGGCATCCGCAAGATGGGAACCAAATAAATAATATGTCCCATCCGCCTTTAGAATAGATGGATCATGAACCGTTACTCGAGATACATTGGCAGGTGCATCCGCTGCCCGCGCAAAGCCTGCCGGAACAGACGTAATTAATACGGCTGCTGCCAGCAGAACCGCGCTTACCTTTTGTAAAATTCTTGTTTTCATAAGCATCCTCCGTTTATAAACAATTTATCAACTGTATGGATTTTACCATACCTCACCGCAAAGAGCAACAAAATCAAGAAACCGTTTATTTTGCAATGATGCCTGCTGCAAACATCAAACAATTGCCAGACACAGGAATATCCCCCCGAAGGCACACCATATGACAAAACCAATTACGTTACCATTCATTTCCATCCCTCCATACATATTCCAATTTTTTTATTATAATCTTGCGGTCAGGAAAAAGCAACTGATTCTATACAGCCATCTTTCAACATAATAATCTCATCTGCCTGTGCTGCAAGGTACTTGCTGTGCGTTACTACAATGACGC